>JBFLZA010000754.1:0-4047 GCA_040756535.1 Cyanobacteriota bacterium | reverse complement strand
ATCCCTCATCCCAATTATGACCTCGCTTTTGAAGACTTTCCCACTGCATCCAAGCCCAAAAAATCCTCCGTTGCGATAGCGAAGCGCTGCTGCGTTAGCGCAGATCGCATCTCCACCCCTAACTGCCACCTCCTCACGCAGTTCCCTCAAGCTTTATCCTAGTTAAATATGAGAAGGCTCCAACACTCGCCACATCGTTGGGGCTTTCGACCTAATTTTTTTACCTACCAAGCTAGCGCCAAACACAGCGGTTTTATGGGAATGAAGATGAACATCAACGAATTCAACCGCATCAACCTTAACCAATTTCCCTGCCCTGAAATCCTGTTCTGCCCAAACACACCTAAGCCGCTGCATGGGTTAACTCCCCGCACAATTTTAGGTAAATCTTGGTGGGATGAGCAAAGGAAGCTGACTTATGCCTTGCACAACTATCACTGTCATGCTTGTGGCATACACAAATCAAAGGCAAAGTACCATCGGCATCTAGAAGCACATGAGCTTTATTATTTTGATTATCCAAATGGACGATTAAAACTCAGAGCTGTTGTTGGGCTGTGTCATAGCTGCCACAACTATATCCACGACGGACGGATGTCAAATCTAGTCAATGAGGGTTTATTCGACCCCAACAAAATGGATGATATTTTAGAACACGGTCAGTCTATTCTCTTTGATGCTGGATATGCTCTGTGTAAAATTGACCTGGATGAAGAGGACATTGGCGATCTCAATTGGCGGCAGTGGCATATCATCCTTGAAGGTCAAACCTATTATGCCCGATATGAGTCTTATGAGCAGTGGAGGGACTATTATAAATACCTTAACTCTAATAGCTTGAAAGACTCTCCAGAGAATTGGAAGAATTGGATTGAGGGCAAAACTGAACTACCTCGCTGTCCTTATTGCAATGGGGAAACTTATCGAGCTGACTCAAGCCTTGTGTACGATCGCAATTACGGTACAAAAGTCATTGTTTGCCGGAACTATCCAGCTTGTGACTCCTTTGTCGGCTGTCATAAAGATGGTCAACCCAAAGGTTCTCTGGCCAACAAGCAGCTCAGAGAATGGCGCAAACGAGTTCATGGCAGGTTTGACTCCCTTTGGAAATCGGGCAGAATGAGCCGTGACGAGGCTTATAGTTGGCTGTCTAAGCAAATGGGTCTTCCTGAAGCTCACATCGGCTTCTTCACGCTGGAGCAATGTCAACAGGCTATTCAATTAGTTGAGCAATATCAGCGATCCCTTAGGTAATAGGTAGATGTAGGTGGGCAATGCCCACTTTTTTTTTAACAAGCTAGCGCCAAACATTCCGATGTTTTTAGGTGTTCTAGTCTTATGCCAGAACTCTCATGCCAGAACTGCAAAAACTACACTGAACCTGCACACAACGGTAACCTTGTTTGTGCTGTTAATCCCGACTGTGTAGATGATGCAAATAACTGTCGGCATTACGAGTCCATAAGTCTGCCTGTTGTTGAGCCTAATGTGATTCAGCAGGCTATTGCTCTGCGATGGCAAACCCGATTTGAAACCTGGAAAGCTAAAGCTGAGAAAGAAGCTGAGAATCTGGGAGTTGAAATCCTGATTGAGGAACCTCCAGTTCCGACTGAGTGGTTTGTTCCTCTAGCTTTGGAGCAGCATATTCAAAGGATTCTGCCAGAAGTTCTCTTTCGGCTTCAGAAGTATCATCCTCAATATGCAACCCTTACGGCCCAACAGGTGGCGATCGCACTCATCAATTACACAGAGCAGCAGATGTTTACTTGGTGTATGTCAAATCCCAAGAAGTTGATTGAAGCTGACCATCTCATTGTCACTTTGAAGGAGGATTTGAAGCGCATCTCAGGCAAAGACACCGATGAGGACTATATATTTTAACGTCATCGAGTGACTCATGGGGAAGTACTTGCTGCTTCCCCGACCACATTTTACATTAACAGAAAAGCTAATGTAAAATGTTACACTCGGAAAACTGGTTAGGAAATCAGAGTATTTTGTGAAGTGCTAAGAGTTTTAGCGTGAACCACATACTCATCTAGCGCGAGCGAGCGACAGCGGCACCCCTTTCTTCAGGTCTATCTGTGACTAGTGGTTGTGGTTGCAGTTGTATGGAATTCTTGTTACCGCCTGAATCGGACTGTGGAGAGAAGTTAGAAGATGGCTTATTCAATGATGTTACTCCTCCAGAGGAAGGCGGGGGAGAAAATGTTCGCAAAAACAGACAACCTAGCCTTCTCAAGCTTAAAAAGGTATTATCCTCCTTACACGCCGTTGCTCTATTTCCCTGTTGTACCTGTTCGCTATGTCTTCCTAGACTAACTTGTGCATGTACTACTCCCAGGCAGCTTACAATCTCTATAACTACTAGTGCGACTACTAAGGTTGTTTTCATCTTGTGCTGATTAAAGCAGGATATTGATTAATTTTTAGTAATTTTCCAAGTTAAGCCCAAGAGATTTAGGTGTATTGCTACAAAAATTTATCCAGCTTACTGCCTCTGCGCTCAATCGCTCGCGAGCGGTCTGAGCGCACAGTTACGGAATTGTACTCAGGGGATCGATTTGTAAATTTGCCAATGGTCGCACAAGGGCAAGCTGTTGTCTATAGCCAGTATCTAAGGGGTTGTGTAGCAACTCAAAATTAGCTAACCCCCTCGGAGCCACACGAGTGGGTTTCGACTTTGTATGCCACTGGATAGACATTGAACTCAGCACAGTGCTGGGGGTTAGTTTGGTATTTGAATATTTTCGTGAGTTGCTTGATGCGATCGCTCCTTCAGCCAGCGTTGGTTTAGTTGCCCTCGGCACAATTAAGCCACATCGTGACCATCGGTATTCTTCCGGTAAAACTTGGGGAATCACAACAAAGCGGTGCATCTTTGAAATCTGGCCAAGAGAGACAGACCTCCGCGATTGTAAGCGGGGAACCGGGGAGCTACATGAGTTGGAGCCAGGAGACATAACTTCATTCTGGTCGAAATGCCCACATGCTGTCTGGGAACACGAGCCTAACCGATTTTCGGTTACATTCTGGGAGATTCGACCCGAGTGGAAGCAGCTTATGAGTAAGTAGTAGCTAGCCATTAGTAGCCCTTCGGGGCTGCTTATTTTTTTGTCAGTTAACAGCAAAAATGCCCCGGAAAGCTAGCGCGGGAAAGTGCGATGTGTTTTTGGAGTATTCCTGCTGTGGATTACATATTTCCTGAGCGTAACTCATTGGAATGGCACTATATGCAAGGTAGTCTGAAGAAAGCTTTGCAAATGGCTTATCCAGACTATTACGAATGCATATTAAGATACGCCCAGTTCATGGGGCCATCCGATGAGCCAGGATACCACTGCTTCCAGATAGATGGCTGCCATCACATGATTGGAGACATACGACTTTGTGTTGAAGTCCCTTTCTCTGAGCAGTATAAGCAGGATGCAGCGCTAGTTAGTAAAGCTTTTATCCTGTAGCTCATGCAAGTCCTGGTTGACGCCAGGGCTTAATTTTTTTAGCGATCGCCCATCAAATAGCTCTCATCAGCTAGCGCGGAATATGTTGATGTCTTGAGGAGTTCTTGTGAACAAAATCCAAATCTGCCGTGTTCTCGTTCAGCGTGGTCTTACCTTAGAGCAAGCTTGGAAACAAGTTAGGCAGTACGAAGATGCCGGGAAACTTGATATTCTCTCACAGCTTCTGTTCTCCCCTTATCAGATTCATCTAGAAAACTGCTTGAAACTCTAGGTATCTGCCAGCCTTGGCGCTGGCTTATTTTTTTAGGCGATAGCGAAGCGCTGCTGCGTTCGCCCTTGGCGTTGCCGAAGGCTAGCGCAGATCGCATCAAACTCCAAATGCTTGTTGTGATGTGCGCTCCAAGAGCGGGTGTAGGGGGTAGGGTGTGGGGTGTAGGGAAAGCAGGTCTTGGTAGGAGCTGTCGGGCGTTGCCCGCCCGCGAAAGCTAACCGACCCCCACTAAGACAATCGCCCTTGCCCCGTGCGGAGCATCTGACCCAAAGGTTTCTCCACGTCGTCTCCTCCCCCACACCCCACACCCCACAC
>JBFLZA010000753.1:0-4077 GCA_040756535.1 Cyanobacteriota bacterium | reverse complement strand
GAAATCGCGCAATTATTACCTCGCGTCCAGCAGGTTACAGGCGGGACTTTTTTCACACAGACGAGTTTCCCCATTACGAGGTTCAGCCGTTTGATGATATCAAAATTGAGGAGTTTATCAACCGTTGGTACGATAGCCGCATTAAAGAGGATAAACCTGAAGCAGAACGGTGTAAAGACAGTCTGAGAAAGGCTCTTGATGACAATGCGCGAATTAAGTTGCTGGCGCGCAATCCGTTGCTGTTAACGATTATCTCACTGATTCACCGCTATCAAGCCCTTTTGCCGAAAGAGCGCTACAAGCTCTATGACAAGGCGGTGGAAACTTTGTTAAAGTCCTGGGATGCGAAACGAGAACTCAGCCATCATAAGGTGCTGAAATATCTAGAGTTGGATGACTTGCGCCGCTTGATGGAAAGTGTGGCTTACTGGATTCATACTCAAGCGAGTACGGGAGATAAAGAGGGCGGTACACTGATTGATCGGGATGAATTAATTGAGCAGTTAAGCCGAGAGATTAGGACACTTAAACAGATTAAACTGTTTGAGGCACAAGAGGAAGCGAAGCGGTTTGTTAATTTTATTCGGGAACGCACAGGTTTATTAAATGAACAAGGGCGGGATTGCTACGCCTTTGTTCATAAAACATTTCAAGAATACCTATGCGCTCAAGAAATCATCTACCAAGCTGATAATGAAGATGATTTCAACATCATTCTGGATCATATCCGAGAACATCTCCATGTCCCCCATTGGCGTGAAGTGTTGCTGTTGCTGATTGCCCAACAAAAACCCAAAAAAGCAGCTAGAGCAATTCGGACAATTCTCAATGGCGGAAGTCAATATGAGCAATGGCTCCACCGCGATTTGTTATTTTCTGGCAGTTGTCTTGCTGAAAATCCTAAAGGACTGAAGGGTGTAGATAATGGACTGTCGGAGGAAATTTTAGAACAATTAGTTGAGTTGGAAGTAGATAAGTTAGGGAGGGTTGGTAATAAAGTTCGTGAGCAGGTTTTTAAAACTCTTAGTAGTTGGAGTGAGACGGGTTTTGAGAAGCAAGCGCTGCAACTGTTGAAAGGTAAAGGAGACAGTATCAGAGAATCGCGCTTACAGAAATATCAGGCTGTATTAGGAGAGCAGGAAGCAGTAATCACAACCCTAGTAATGCGTCTAGAGGATGAGGATTCTGATATGCGGGGTTGGGCTGCTGATGCCTTGGGCAAATTAGGTAATATCTCCGAAGAAGTGATGAATGCCTTACTACTGCGCCTAGAGGATGAGGATTCTTATGTACGTAGTCAGGTTGCCGATGCCCTAGGCAAGTTGGGGAATGCTTCACAGAGGGTGGTAGATGCACTGCTGTTGCGCCTAGAAGATGAAGATTATAATGTGTGTCACTCTGCTGCTGACGCTTTGGGTAAGTTGGGGAATACTTCACAGAGGGTGGTAGATGCACTGCTGTTGCGCCTAGAAGATGAAGATTATAGAGTGCGTCGCTGGGCTGTCACTGCCTTGGGCAATTTGGGTAATAGTTCGGAGATAGTTATGGATGCGCTGCTAGCACAGCTAGAGGATGAGGACTATGGAGTGCGTCGCTGGGCTGCCTATGCATTGGGCAAGTTGGGGAATGCTTCACAGAAAGTGGTGGATGCACTGCTAGCACGGCTAGAGGATGAGGACTATAGAGTGCGTAGCTGGGTTGCCACTGCCTTAGGCAACTTAGGCAATAACTCAGAGAGGGTAGTAAGTGTCCTACTGGAGGGGCTAGAAGATCGGGACTATGGAGTACGTAGCTGGGCTGCCACTGCTTTGGGCAACTCGGGTAATAGTTCGGGCAAACTGATAGACGCATTGCTAGTAAGGCTAGAGGATGAAGACTACGGAGTGCGTTTAGGGGCTGTCACTGCCTTGGGTAACTTGGGCAATAGCTCAGAGACAATAGTAAGCGCCATGCTGGAGCGGCTCCAGGATCAAGAGTTTCCTGTTCGTTCTAGGGCTGCCGATGCCTTGAGTAAGTTGGGCAAGAAATCTAGTGATATTGTCACTGCTGTTGTGCAATGGATTGAGCAGCATCAGGATTCAAAATATGTGGGGTGTGGTATTGATGCGCTGTGGGCTTTAGTAGCAGAAGAGCAGAATTGAGAATAGCAGGACACGGAAGAAAGGCAAATGGTAAAAGGTAAAAAAGGCAATTTCAGTATGGGGATTTACTCTCCCTGTGGTGCTGATCGGGAGTAATCCTCCTGGGTTGCTGCAAGAGCGATCGCTTTTTCCCTATTCATGCTCCAAAAGTGCGATCGCGCCTTAGCAGAGGCCGATTTAGAGTAGCGATCGCTTGTTCATGTTCCAGAAGTGCGATCGCGCTTTTGCCAGAGTAGTACTTGTGGTTACCCTCACCAGGAAGGGGACGAGCGATTTTCCACGAGAGCGATCGCAAATGTTACATAGGATGAATACAATTATTACGAAAGTAGTATCCGCGACGAAACACTCTTGCAGACCTTTCGCCAATATATTTACCACAATTCTCATTCTTGACCATCAGACTCGTTGCATTCCACCCATCCCCATCAACACTAAGACAGTGCCGTAGAAACAGCGCTACGCCTGCTCCTGCCAACCTTGCCTTTCATCTCAATATCTTTAGCTAATTTAATAGGTATTTATTCTTAGGGAAATTTTTTCTGAGAAAACCCTTTACAGAAGTTTACGTATGTTTATATTATTAATGTTGCGGTGAGTTTACATTAACTTTTTCTAAGAAGTGTTTTAAGGTTTTACACAGTGTAGGACTAAAGGGCTGATTCAGCACACAGCACACAGAGATTAAGTTTGAGCGACTAGCAGCCAGGAAAACCACCGCATTCTTTCTAGAGGTTAGACATTGAACCTCCATGGGCCGCCTAAACAAGGCAAGGATAGAGGAAGATGGCGTGGAAAAAGTTATGCGTTAAGGCAACTATTTGGCTAGCTACCGAAATCGTCCTGAACTTACTCGGACTCGATAACCTGGCCGACTACAGCGAATTCCTCTTCGAGAAAGAAGTTGCATTTGTAACACCTCAGCCGCAACTGGCAGTTGTAGTTCCCCCTCGTCGCCCTCTGTTTAACTACAATGTGTCTTATCGCTTCACCCTTGGTATTAATGCTTAACGTTTATACGTTACAGAGAAAATATTCAACGCTTACCGTACCTTTCACCGAACCTTCGAGCGATCGCAACAAATATCTCTTCATTTTTTAGCGATCGCTACCCAAGGGCATCGGAGAATTTCATCAAAGATTTACCCTATTGAGCTCGTCACCGGGTAATTTCTTTACAGAACTTTAGCTAACTTGAGAGCAGTGATGAAGCGGTGAGTTTTCATCCACTTTGAACTAGAGGTGTTTCGCCGTTTTACGGGATGTAGAACCAAAGAGCTGATGTCATGCGTGGGATTAAGTTGATCGGATAGCTCTAATGAAAATCACCGCCTTCTTTTTTGCAACCAAAGGCTAAACCTCCACTAGCCACCCAAGAGGCAGGGGTATATCAAAGATGCAGTGGAAAAAAATATGGGTAAAAGCGGTCATCTGGTTGGTAACCGAAATTATCCTAAACCTGCTAGGGCTTGATAATCTCGCCGACTATAGTGAATTTCTCTTCGAGCAAGAAATTGCGATCGCAGCCCGTAATCAGCATCAAATCATAGCTGCGGCTCCGTTTCGCCGTCCTCGATTTTACGATCTGCCTTATCACTTCACCTTAACTCTTAAGGCTTAAATAATAGTCATCAGGAACACCCGGAATACCGCTACAATATGGCTTTGTCATGATCGCAAAGCTGCCATGTCGAGCATCTACTCTGCTCCCTTCTCCCCTGAAGAAATTGCTGCTGAAGGCTTGAAGCCTGAAGAATATGAAGAAATTGTCCAACGACTAGGGCGTCATCCCAACAAAGCTGAGTTGGGAATGTTTGGCGTCATGTGGTCGGAACATTGCTGTTACAAGAACTCGCGCCCACTCCTGAAGCAGTTTCCCACAGAAGGCGATCGCATTCTCGTCGGCCCTGGAGAAAATGCTGGAGTTGTAGACTTG
>JBFLZA010000752.1:0-4088 GCA_040756535.1 Cyanobacteriota bacterium | reverse complement strand
ACTGATGTAAGCAACGCCTCTAATCGGCATAGTGTATTGCTCAGCACCCTCAGAACTTACGCACTCTGGGTGATGGCGATGTGATCGCCCATTAGCACAATAAAGATTGAGCAGCTTCGTTCAATTTGAGGGTTGTGCTAATTGAAAACCAAACCTTTGAGTCGGCGTCAACTACTTTTACTTGGCACCGCCACTCTGTCTACGACGCTGCTGTTGAACGCTTGCAACAGAGGTTCTTCTTCTGCCAAAGCTCCAACAAAGTCTAGTTTTGGAGATAAATCGTTGTCTTTAAATTTCATCTCAGTTCCCCCGGCAAACGGTCAATCACCCCTCGGTTTAGTTGTATGCTTGCATGGCTTTGGTGGTAACTCTGGGCAGTTGGCACCTTTCGCACCTATGTTCAATCTGCCCGAATACCAGTTTTTATTTCCCGATGCCCCCTACCCTTATCCATACGGAGCTGGGGGTAGAATGTGGTACAACTTGCGAGGACAAGATTATCAGGGTTTATCGAAAAGCCGACAGCAACTAACTGATTGGTTAAAGTCTTTAGAAAGTAGTACTAACGTCCCTCTATCGCGCACAATTTTGGCTGGATTTTCTCAAGGTGGAGCCATGACGCTGGATGTGGGGCTAAATTTGCCACTGGCAGGTTTGGTGTGTCTTAGTGGTTATCTGCATGAAAAACCAGAACCAACGGCTGGTAAATCTTACCCACCTGTATTGATTGTGCATGGGAGACAAGACCAAGTTGTACCTCTAAGTGCAGCTCAAAGTGCTAGAGAGAATCTAAAAGCGGCGGGTATAGCTGTGAAGTATCAAGAATTTGACATGGGGCATATCGTTATCCCAGAGGTTTTAGCTCTGATGCGTGGTTTTGTGATGGATACCATTCAGGCAAGCGGAGTAAGACGTTAGCTATATCGGTTGGAGATTTGCACGCACTATAGAGTAAGGGCATGACATGTCGTGCCCTTCTTTCGTTTAATGTTGTTCGCCTATAGGAGCGATCGCATGGTATTAAGTCAGAGAAAGAGCGATCGCAAACGCTGCACTCTGCAAGTGATGTGAAAACCGATGCCAGAAGAGAAAACCTCTGCTGTTGATCTAACCATTGCTAACAGTTTTCCTACAAACTTCCTGCTTCATGCACCTCTTCTCTCCAGTCAAAATGCTGGATGGAATGGTCTGGTTCTTGAACACCATTATCAACCTGCCCAAGAAACTCCGGAACAGGGCTTGGTACGGCACAGCATCAGCATTTACTTGGGGCAAAAAAACAAGTATGAGCGATGGGTTAATGGGCGGCTTGTCAAGGAACGCTTACATTATGGCGATATTATTATCAACGGCTATCAAAAGACGCGTTGGCACAACGGGGGTGAATACCTTCTCCTCCATCTCGAACCCTCACTTGTCGCCCAGGCTGCGGCTGATTTGATAGATACGGATCGAATCGAAATTGTTCAGCAGTTTAAAACACGCGACCCACTCATTCAACATCTTGGACTAGCACTCAAGTCAGAACTCGAATCAGATGGCATGGGCAGTCGTGTTTATGCCGAATCGCTCTTCAATACCCTGTGTGTTCACTTAGTTAGGCATTATTCTACCTCCGGGCAAAAAGTTCTGACTGATTCTGACAGTCTTCCTAAAGAGAAACTGCGGTGCGCGATCGAGTATATTGACGAGAACCTTGAGAAGGATTTGACGCTTGCCAAGATTGCCACTTCAGTTGGCATGAGTCCGTATCACTTTGCACGAGTATTTAAACAAGCAACTGGACTTCCTCCGCACCAATATTTAATCAAACGCCGGATTGAGAAGGCAAAAAGCTTACTAACGCAAACCCATTTAGCGATCGCAGAAATCGCCTATCGCGTCGGGTTCGCCAGCCAAAGTCACTTCACCACCCTATTCCGCAAGCATACGGGAATGACACCGAAGGCATACCGAGACAATTGAGCTGTGATCAAAAGAAGATGTAACACACTCAAGTAACTGATTAGGCAGCACTGAAACCATGACAAAAATTCGTATCACAACTGAGCGATTAGAATTGATTGCTGGCACCTTAGAAATTGCACGAGCAGAAATCAGCGATCGCTTGCAGTTCTCTCAGCTCCTTAATGCCCGTGTTCCCGATACTTGGCCGCCTGAATTCAACGACCATGAAACGATGTCTTTTTTCTTACAAAGGTTGGAGGAAGCTCCAGAGCAAGTAGGATGGTGGGCTTGGTACTTCGTACTTAATGAGCAGGTAAATAATGAGCGAATTTTAATCGGTAATGGAGGCTTTAAAGGTAAACCAACATCTGATGGAACCGTAGAAACCGGATACTCAGTTTTAAAGGAGTTTCAAAACTTAGGATACGGTACGGAAGCGATTCAAGCACTCATCTCTTGGGCGTTTACACATCCTGAAGTTCAGCGAGTAATAGCAGAAACCTTGCCCGAACTTAAACCCTCACAACGACTTCTTGAAAAATGCCAATTTACGAATATTGGACAAGGCTCAGAGGAAGGAAGTATTCGTTTCGAGCGAGTTCGCACTGACTAATTGGAGGCGTTACAAGTATGGTATGAGCAAGATTTTGAAAAGAAATTTCCGCAAGAATTGAAAATACCTTACATAGGCGCGATCGCTAAACTCGGTTTCATGGCGCAGTTACATTACGTTACGAACCAAGAACAAGTAGGAAACCTATGGCGATCGCAGACGTATCCAGTAAAAGTATTCCAGAACTCATCTCATTAAAAGGTCGTGTTGCTGTTGTAACAGGCGGGTCTCGCGGTCTCGGTTTTGCCATCTGCAAGCGACTTGCCTAAGCAGGTGCAGCCGTATTTGTCACTGCCCGAAATGAGGAGGGAGCAAAGGCAGCAGCACAGGAGATTCAAAACCTTGGTGGCAAAGCAATTGGGGTGTCTGCTGATGCAACGGACTCCCAATCACTCGGCGCATTAGCTGACCGGGCAATCTCAGAATTTGGACGGCTCGATATCTGGGTAAACAATGCAGGTGTCTCCAAATTTCAGCCCCTTTGGGAGGTAACCGACGAAAAGTGGTTAGAAACAATTGATGCAAATTTGTCAAGTGCTTTCTACGGCTCTCGTGAAGCGGCTCAACGAATGCGCGATGCTGGCAACGGCGGGGTAATTATCAATCTCTCTTCAACCCAGGGATTTCGATCGGGTGGCCCCATGCTCACCCACTATATTTCTGCCAAGCATGGAGTACGCGGTTTAACCAAAAGTCTAGCCGTGGAATTGGGTCAATACGGGATTAGGGTACTGGCGTTAGCACCCACTTACATGGTGACTGATGGCACCGCAGCAGTGAAAAAGCAGCTTAGCCAAGTTGTGGGTGGAGACCCAGAGGAGCAAGTTGGTAAGATGCTGCCTTTAGGCCGAGTGGGTGTTCCTGACGATGTGGCGCGAGTTGCTCTATTTTGTGCTAGTGACTTAGCGATGTTCATGACTGGGGACACCCTACTGGTTGATGCTGGCAACATTGCCTTATAAGCCTGATGGTGCGACTGAAGTGTCACACCAGAGATTTTCTGGGAATTGGGAATTGGAAGAACTTCAATTTTGACTTAAAGTTATGGGCAAACTAAACGGAAAAATTACTCTGGTTGCTGGCGGCGCAGGTTACGTTGGCGAAGGTATCGTGAGGGCCTTGCTCAAAGAAGGTGCAACCGTAGTGGTTCCAGCGCGTGACAAGGACAAGCTGGAAGAGTTGCGGGGATTGCTGGGAGAACTGGCTAGCGATCGCTTTATCCCCATGATGGGTGATTTTGGTCAGCTTGAGTCTGCTGAAAATCTGCGTGACGAAATCATCAACAAGTTTGGTCATATTGATGCTGTCGTTGCCTCGCTCGGTGGCAATTGGACAGGAAATGTGCCTCTAACTCAAGTGTCAATGGCAGATTGGCAGAAGTATCTCCACAGCAATTTAACCACGCACTTTATTGCTGCCCGGACGTTTTTACCCGTCTTAGCGCAGAACAAAGGAAGTAGTTATACCCTTGTCGGGGGCGGTGCTGCTGAAATAGTCATTCCCAACTACAGTCTGATTGCTATTCCAG
>JBFLZA010000751.1:0-4101 GCA_040756535.1 Cyanobacteriota bacterium | reverse complement strand
CTACACTACCAACCGTCACAGCCTTCAGTCCTGTGGGAAGGGATTGTAAGCTTGTGTGCCATAGTTGGCGAACTTGGCGAAAAAAGCTAGCGCTCCGAGGTGACTTCGATTTAAAAAAAGGGAGCATCTCACTTTTGCCAGAAAAAATGATTACTTTCGACTAACAATTAAGAGCCATCAGGGTATGTGCCAGATTAAGGGCAACGGCTGCTCGCTGGAGTGCGATCGCGAAAGTAGATACACTCTAATGCTAGCTGGCATTTTATTAACGACAAGTTGGAAAAGGACTACGAACTAGAAGTACAGGGCTTTCCTAATACCTCCGAACCTGTTCCAGCACTTGCGTCGATGCACTCAGTAGATAGGTATCAATCAACTCAGCAATTGTGATCATCTTTTCCCCTAGCTGGTGCTGAGTCTACTTTATAAAAGTTTAAATAGTCGGATCTAATAGCGCATACCCACTTCGAGAGATTTCCCAAACCTTTACAGTCTGTAAACTTGAGAATGATTTAGCACTAATGTTTTAAACGAGGGCTTTTCAGGAATTGCGATCGCTGATTGCACAAGGTAATTTTCCCAATGCGCCAGCGAAAAGCGCCAAAGAGCGCGACTCATACGCAGTTGCGTTCAAACATAATAGTTGAGACAGACGTGGGGACGCTCCGGACGCGGGGACGCTCCAGAAAATGAATCTACTACGTATGAATGCAACTTGGTATCAGAACAGGGAATCTATGGCTCTATATTTTCTAGTTCAGAGGCATTCAGACCAGTTAACTGAGCAACCTGTTCTACTGTCATCCCAGTTTTAAGTAAGTTACGTGCAGTTTGTAATAACTGCGACTGTGCCCTATCTGCTCGTTGTCGTTCTTGCTCAGCCTGTTGGCGTTCCTGTTCAGCCCGTTGTCGTTCCTGTTCAGCCCGTTGTCGTTCTTGCTGTGCAATTTCCTCAGCCGTTAGTAGTAACTCTCCCTCCAATGTCGCCCAGCGCAACCAAGTCGCATCAATACCTTTGTAACGTCCCTGCCAACGCTGCAATGCTAACCCTAACGATTGACTCACCAACTGATTTTCAGCATTGGGGGCGATGGGTTGATAAGTGCTTTGGTAAATCGAGAAACCCGCCCAATCATCAGGGTTAAAGGGGTCATACCAGAAATATTCGGGCACGCGCATTTGATTTTGGTAAATCAGCTTTTTCTCGTTTTTATCGGCTGCGGCTGTACTCTCAGAAAGTAACTCAATCACCACATCCGGCGCTTTCCCTTCTTCCCAAACCACCCAACTTTTGCGTTCTTCCTTAGAGACTCCCAGCACGACAAAAAAGTCTGGCCCCTTAAAATCTTTGTTTCGCACCTGCGCCAGAGAGTAGTAGACAAACATATTGCCGCCGACATACCCATCTTCCCGTTGTTCCAACCACGACATTAAGGCATCAATCAGCAAGTCCATTTGGGCTTTATGCCGTGCGCTTTCCATCGGAATACCATCATCGTAGGGAAGCTCGGCCTGAGTGGGCGGAAGCTGAATATCTAGTGCAGTTAAGGTGGTTTCTGACATGGCTTTTCACCTATTGTGTAGCCATTGGGGATGTTTCCATGTTACTGGATGGCAGGAAGAACGATACTGTTTCAAGTTATTAAATAAACATTGGAATTGGATTAAGCTGCTGTTCTGTTAATGGTGCTTCTAACCAACCCAACTCAACAGGAACATCATAAAGTCTTCCTGGAGCAAGCTGTGCCCAAAAGTGACGTAACCCCGGAACAATAACCTTAACAACACTCATCCCGATATCCGGACGGGTTTGGTCGAGAACAAGGGTTTCCAAGTTGTGCTTTGCCGCAATCTCTACACATTTAAGTACATCCTCACGCAGATCGTCGCTCCCGTACAGTGGGTAATCCTTGTAAACTTTAGCAGTAGCTTTAGCGTCTGGTGCGAGATAAGGTTGGTTCTCTAATGTCGCGTTTTCACACCAGCTTTGCATATCCTGACGAGAGAACGTTGCTTGTGCCTGGGGATCATCAGCATTGGAGAGAAATACCATTTGATTCATCTCCGTTACCGCTCGTAGTAAAGCAATTTTGGGGTCGAAATGGGCAGCAAAACCGAATAAAATATCCTCTGGCTGCTTGTTGGTACGTCTGGAAATGGCAGCGAAGGCGGGAATATTTAAGTCACTGGTAATATCCAACACCCAAAAGTCACGATGCAGTGTTTTGTAATAAGCTTTTAGGGTTTGGAGATACGGCAGCTCGAAACTCTCTAAATCTAAAACAGGTCTTTGTACCCGGTTATACCACCACAAAGCAACCGCATCACGCTCTACCAATTCCATGAACCCTTGAAGAATTGCTTCTTCCTTAGTGTTGCCAGCCGCGTTACCATTGGTATCAGACCCACAAAAGCAATGGTCTTTGGGAATGGGATAACCGTAGTAACAGTAAGCTGTTGGTAGATACTTGAAAGTTTGGTGAGTTAGCGACCAAACGGGTGTCCAGTCAATTTTTTGCTCTTCGTCAAACGGTTCGGGAATCCACTGAATTAGATAATGTTGTTGATTCCATTCCTGTCTTTTTCGATATTGAGATTCACTGTAATGGATGCAGGCATAGGGATGAATGGCAGACTTTCCCATTACGGAATACTTTCCTCTCACCCGCATTTCATTACCTGTATAAGCTCCAGAATACCGCTCGATCGCTTCCCCTAAACAACTAACTTTGGCTTGCAAATCGGTTTTACCTTTACCAGCGCTTTTACGGTGTACAGCCTGACGCAAACTGTCCAAGTCGTTGCCTTCTCTAGGGAAGCTATGATCGGCTAGATACAGGTGAATCAGACCATTTTCACTCTGACGAGGATTGAATAGCTTCCTCACAACCCCAGTAATCGGACTAATGTGATGTTCGTACCGATTAAACGTTTGTTCAGGTAAGCAAGTCCGGTGTCCGCCATCAACTGTAAATAGCTTTTTCTGACTAGTTAAAATTAGAGGTTGAGGTTTCAGGGAATTAAGGTTACCACAACGGGGACATTGAGGCCGTCGTACTAGAATATGGCGTTGCAAATTTAAGTTCGCCAAGTCAAGAGTGATAATTGTACCTTCAAGTTCTTGCTGCTCTGGAGAGGCAATCCATTTGGCAATTTCCGTTGCGGCGATGTTGAACCCGGTCTGTAAGGTGGAAGGTAAAATAGAACGAGAAACGGGGAACGGTGCTGAGGTTCCTGTCTGCTCTTGTAGGGAAGATTCAATTTCGCGGTTAATCTTGAGGCGTTGCGCTAAACATTCCCAACAACCTGTTTTCTCCGGTTGAAAAATGGGGCCAATCCAAATTACGGTTCCTACAGGTTTGATTAATAACCAAGGTTTTTGAGAGAGTAAGGCTTTTTGATTAAATAAGTCTAGACCCACTTGCAGGTAATCATCGGTTAATGCAATTGATAAATCCCCTTCATCACTCACTCGGATATTCAGGGATTTTAGGGTTGAGATAAATAGCTCTTTTGGTACATTGCCAAACGTCGTTACAGAAACCCTAGTTGCTTGAAGTCGGTGGAGGGCAACTCTAGTATCAATATCGAGTAAATTCCAAAAAGCAGCAGCTTCAGAAGGTAAAGTTTCATCTGCTTCTGTAATGTATCCTTTATGCTCTAGAAGCGTTAGCGCATAGTCAACTGCTTGGGCTGAAGCTATTCCTTGGAGTTGAGTAATAATTTCATCAACGGTATGATGACCATCAAGCAGCGGTGCTAACAAAGCATAAAGGCGTCCTTTTAAGGCAAAATGCCTTTGCTCGCTCAGCAGGTAGACAACGTTTTGTTCGGAAATCTCAACGTGGAAGTGAGCTTTAAATTTGGGTTTGATGATCATGCTGCTCCTGCTTGTAACTTGGAGCAATTCATAGGAGTGCTTCTTGGAAAGCGCTGAACTGCTGCGTGAAGTAACTCACTGCATTCTGTGAGATTGAATCTGTTAGCATCGGAATATTCTATTTCTTTAACGCAAAGGGAGCGCTTCGCTACACTTCGTGAACGCAGAGGCTTTTGCAAAAGGGACGCAAAGGGTTTGATAATTCCCAGCGCAAATATTGT
>JBFLZA010000750.1:0-4106 GCA_040756535.1 Cyanobacteriota bacterium | reverse complement strand
AATTGTCCTGTTGCTTGCAATTGGTCGCGAGTATAGACAAAGTTGTCTTGTGCTGTTCCTGGGCGATAGTCATTGCCCCAAGTCCAGTTTTGCATGGAAATGTCTCCCGGTGTGGGAGCGGTGTAGGTGATGCCGCCAAACTTTTGAGTTTCACCCTTTTGAGGACTGTTTATGCGCCGATAGGTAAATACCAACCCAAAATCTGCCAATCGCTTCAGTTCATAGCTGTAGTAGGGTTGATACTGAGGATAAAACGAGGGCATCTGATGGGTTTGAGGCTCTTTGGTGTTTTCCATTGCAAAGGTGTAGGTAAAACCTTGAGTGCAATAGGAGTCACCTGTAGCGCTAGAGGAGGAAGGCTCTAAGTTGGAGCGGGGATCGATGCCGAGGCGGTAAGGAACATCCGCTAAACCAATCAACTCACCCGTTTCAGTAGCGTCAACAACGTACCAGTTAGGGGGACTTCCCTGCTGTTGTTTTTTGGGTACGAAGCGCACAATGGTTTTCTCAAAACGAGGAGAGTTTTGGTATTGGTACCAATCTTCAATGGTTTGAGAGAGGGGTTCGGTATTAAGGGGAGGAGCACCAGGTGCCGGTTTGTGCTGAATCGCGATCGCGCTTTCAATCAGCTTGCCATTGGGGCTAATATTGAGTTCTTTAACAACGGTAGAGGGATACCACTTGAGCGTACCTTTACCCCGTTTAGCCGCGTCTTGCAATACGCGGGACAGGATGTTGGCAGCATCACGGGGAAGAAAACAGGATTCACTTACCCAGCAATCTCCAGGATTGAGTTCGCCGTAGTAGTCTTTAATACGCTTGCGTAGTTCCAGATAACCGCGAGAATAGAAAAGGCGCGATCGCTGAGTGGGGCGTTCGTCCAATGCAGAGGTTCCCTGAGCTGAAATTTGTCCGCCTACCCAGTCAGTAATCTCCGTCAGGCATACCGTTTGCCCTGCCAGTAACCCTTCGTAGGCTGTGGCTGCACCGGCAAGCCCCCCTCCAACGACCAAAATGTCGCAGGTTTCTTGTTTATCTGGGGTTCTCGGTGGTGCCGAAAAGGCGGGTGGGACAAGGGATGTGAGGGAGATTACGCTAAGAGTTAGCGTTACGAGCGATCGCTTCATGATTTTGAGTATTTTGCTCTTCGAGTCTAAATAGCTTTTATACCAAGTTGCGTGCAGACACCATACACGAGGGGTTGGGAAACGGGCAAGGCGCTTCCGTAATCTTTTTACCTTTTCCTTTTCGCCTTTTCCCTACCTCTACAGGAAGTAGCGTCTTTGAAGCAACTTGGTATTAGACGCTACCACTAAAAAAATGTTCATTACAAGTTTTTCAGCAGGATTTCGGCTGCGAGGTCGTTAAAGTTTAGCTTCTGTCTCCTAGTCTGCTATCTGGATGATTGTTGCAGCCTCAAAAGGTAAGCAAATTCACCTTAAGAATGAGGCAGTGAAGGCACGAATGATAGCACATAGAAGGAATCTCTAGTAGTATAAGGAAACTTAGTGATGATTAAGAAACTAACTATAACTACCGCTCTTTTAACAGTCGGGTTGATAACTAGTTTGGGCTATACATCTGTTGCTCAAACAAACCGACCTTCAACTCAACAAAATCCCACAAACCGACCCGCAACTCAACCGAATTTGAGGCGTTTAAGCATCTTTGATCAGCAGTTTATGAGAAGAGCGGCTCAGGGTAATATGGCGGAAATAGAACTGAGTCAACTGGCATTGCAACAGGGTGATAGTGATGAAGTTAAGCAGTACGCACAGCGTATGATTCAGGAGCATACACAGGCGAACGCAACACTCTCGCAATTGGCACAGCAGAAGGGTGTTAACCTTCCTAGAGAACTAGATCCCCAGCATCAAGCTATCAGAGCGCAACTAGAGCAGCTTTCTGGCGAACGTTTTGATCAAGAGTACATGAGGGTGATGGAGAATGATCACGTTTTGACTGTGACTTTGTTCCGAAACGGGACTCGACAGGCTCAAGATCAGGATGTGAGACGCTTTGCTAGCACTACGTTGCCTAGGCTTCAAGGTCATTTGCAAATGGTTCGCGCCATGATGGGCAATAACTCAGCACAAAATTCAAACACTCGGCAACGATAAGATAACTCTATATCAAAAGGGCTAGGAGTGCCCCACGAAAGCTTTTCGTGCCCGTTATAGATGAAAGAAACCACAGGCGCTTGTAGGGGAGAAGCATTTGGGCGACTCGCTTAGTTAAAAGGTCAAGAGTTTGGTATCCAAATGCTTCTCCCATTCCCAACGAAAAGAGTTTCTTGAGAGCAGTCTCAGTGGATTCTAGCGTACAATTTTTGAGGAGTACTAATTAATTAATACAGAGGTTTAGCGGTTGCGTGGATATCTTTTTTGAGCTACATCAAGGGTTGCCTCGTGAGGCACCGGGCAATCAAGAATCTACCCGCAGAGCTTTTTCCTTACTCACTCACTTACCACCGAAACCTTCAATTTTAGATATTGGCTGTGGCCCAGGACAACAGAGTATCGTCCTTGCTCAACTTAGTGATGGTGTAATCACAGCCGTAGATACCCATGAACCTTTTTTAGAAGAACTGAAACGCCGAGCGATCGCACAAGGGGTCTCAGAACAAGTTAGGTTTATCAATGCCTCCATGTTTTCTCTAGAGTTTGAGGCACACAGTTTTGACCTCATTTGGTCAGAGGGAGCCATTTATATTATTGGTTTCGAGCAAGGGCTAAAAACCTGGAAACCCTTACTCAAACCGGGAGGCTATCTCGTTGTTTCAGAACTTTCCTGGCTTAAACTTAATCCTCCTCAGGAAGTTAGGGAATATTGGGCAACTAACTATCCTGCCATGAACTCGATTGAAGATAATCTTAAGTTGATAGAGGCTGCGGGTTATCGGAAGATTAGCCATTTTATCCTTCCTGAATCGGCTTGGTGGGATGATTACTATACTCCCTTAGAGCAGAGAATTACTCTCTTACGAAACCAATATAAAGATGATGCAATATTACAGGAGGAAGAACAAGAAATAGATTTTTATCGTACCTATTCGGATTGGTATGGATATCTATTTTACTTGATGCAACTTTAAGAATTTTATTATGAATTATGAATTTCTCAAAGAAGTGAGTAAAGAAAATCCCCCAACTAGGTGAGTTTCATTTCACCCTATCTGGTACCACCCAAAGGTGAAGTGGGATTGTTGTCTTTCCCAATAACTTGAATACATCAAGAGTTAATCAAGCAAAGGAAAGACATGAACAGGATTCTTTCTGCCACTTTACTGACTTGTGCCACTGCACCCGTATTTTTACTCTTCACCCAGCCAGCTAAAGCGGATACAGCGACTTACTGCTATCCTGTTACTCGACGCGAGGTAATCCAGAATTCTGCTGATCATCCCAATGCCTACGCTAATGGTTATAGTGAAGGTCTGCAAACGGCTCGGAAAGGAGATGCCTATGAACCCAGAACAGCAGGGGGTGAATTTTCGCGTGGTTTTGATGATGGTTACTATGGTCGCCCCTTTTTAGGTCAAAGGTATGCGGTTCCTGATCAAGTCAGGGAGTTCACCACTCAGGAATGCGAAACCTACACCAGAAACAGAGATAATGATGACCGCCGCTACGACTCGGACAGAAGAGATAGGCGTCATCCCAGGAGGAGAATGCGGCCTCGATTTGAGTGGTGAGAGAGTTGAAGGCAGTTGAAATGCGATCGCTTTCTCTGTTGCAATCCTTAAACACAGGTAGCATCAAGTAAGAGAGTCTGGAGCTACACCAAGCGATCGCAATTATCTGCGGTTAAAAATAAACCAGGATAACCCAGCACACCCCAACAAAACAGGAGTTAACCAATTCCCCCAACGCACATAAAGCGTTTGCGTCTGCCGCCGATAAATCGTATCGGCATGAATTTCATAAGTATTAATTCCAGACATCCACAGCGTTTTGCCATGAGGGTTGACGATACCAGAATAGCCAGTATTGGTAGCTCGCACCGCCCACCTATCGCTTTCAATTGCCCGCATCACATCTTGAGCATGATGCTGCGCTGGCATGGATGGACTGTAATGAGCATTATTAGAAGCAGTAAGGATAAAC
>JBFLZA010000749.1:0-4114 GCA_040756535.1 Cyanobacteriota bacterium | reverse complement strand
TCGCTCCGATCCTGTTAGCGAACAAAGGTGAATAACAAGCATATGCTGTGCCGTTTGAAATTCCGGGCCTTCCGAGGCAGCCGATTCAACAATATGCTCTAAAACTACGTCCTTCCATCCCGCCTTATGACTAGATAACAGACGAGAGATACCATCAAACTGCAATATCGCGTCTTCTTGATTAAAATCGACTTTTAGCAGTTCCTTGTCTTGCATATCTTTCATCTCTCCCGGTAGGCTTTTGGTGTAATGCCCGTAAGTTTGCGAAAGTGCTTTGTAAAATGGCTTTGATTTGCAAAACCGCATTCTAGGGCAACATCGGTAATCGCTATCTCTCGGCACTTCAACAACTGCTTTGCCTGTTCTACCCGCTGCTGAATCACGTACTGGTAAGGAGCAATACCCATCGACTGCTTGAAAAGTTGGCAGAAGTAATACTGGCTCATTCCGACTACTTGGGCCAGGTCAGCCAGTTTAATATCCTGGTCAAGATTAGCGTGTATGTAGTCCAGCAGTTGTTTCAATTTGTATTTGGGCAGTCCCCCTTCGTACTCCCAGAGGGTTGGCTTAAAGGTACAGTAGTTTCTAATCAGATGAATTCCCAAAAGATTAGTGAGGGATTCTGTATACAGCCGACTCCCAATGCCATGCTGGTTCATTTCGTTCTTGAAGGATAAGGCAATTGACTCAAGCTGTGGGTCACTGCTGAACAGTACTGCCTTTAGTTCAACCTTATCGGGATTGATACAGTCGGTTTCCAGTGCTATCTGACGCAGGAATCCTGGACTAATCATGAATATCAAACATTCATCCGTACTTTCCCAGTACCAAAATCCACGTAGACCAGTGGGAAGCAGCCAGAAATCACCCTTTCGTTGCGGTCCATCATACTCCCGTCCATCAATGCGGGTAAGCTGACGCGGAGCATCATTGCTTAGCTGGAGGGCAAGCAAATGATGAGTCAGTGGTGGTGATTCAAGTTCATCAGGCGGTTCGATATGGTGTTCGACAATCAACCCGTCTGAATGGATGGATTGCCTGGACAACATCCACTCTTGTTTCATCATCTCCGACGGGTGGACTGCTGGTTGCGACGGCATAGACTTTTCCATAGCTTTTTATCTGTCCCGATACGCCTTTGGTGTAATGCCCGTAAGCTTGCGAAAGTGCTTGGTAAAATGACTTTGATTCGCAAACCCACACACTAAAGCCACCTCAGAAATGGTCACGTCACGGCACTTCAACAACTGCTTTGCCCGTTCCACCCGCTGGTGAATTACGTACTGATAAGGCGCGATACCAATTGATTGTTTAAACAGTTGGCAGAAGTAGTACTGGCTCATGCCCACCAACTCAGCTAAATCAACCAATTTGATATCACACTCAAGATTTGCATTTATGTACTCAAGTACCTGTTGCAGCTTGTACTTGGGTAACCCATCCGAATAAGTTGAGATTTGTGGTTTTCTGACACCATACTTTCTTAATAAATGAATCGCTAATGTCGTTGTTAGCTGCTCAACATAGAAGCTACCCTTTATACCCGTTGACTCAAGTTCATCTTTGAGAGAAAAAATAATACCCTGGATGAGCGGGTCTCGCAGGGTGGCAAAGTGAGGAATGAGTTCAATATCGTCAGGTGCAGCTACTTCCTGCCCCAATCGTTCCAGAAGTCTAGGGTCAACTGCCACAAACATGAATTGAGCCTCTTTTCGCCATAAGGATCGATGGAGCGTGCCAGTAGGAATAATGGCTGTGGCTCCTGGTGTGAGGTACTCTCTCTGAAAGCGTCCATCAAACCATCGTTCTCCTAGAACACAATTGAGTGCAATAGCAACGATATGCATCGTCGTGCGATGCTCCGGTTTATCTGAACCAGGCTGACGATGATGCTCGAAGTGAATATCGCTCCACCCCGATTCGTAGCTGGTAGAAAGAGCTGGGTTAGGGAAAATTTGTTCAGACGCTCCTTGCTTTTGGAAATCAACGATTAAAGGCTTTTCCTGGTTTATTGGATGGTGATCGCTCATTTTGCAGTAAGTTATACAGAACAGGAGCGAACAATATGCGGCTAATTCTGAAATGATTCAGAATATTCGAGGCTTTATCTAAACCTGGCGCTATCATACGAGCATTAACGAAGAATTGCATTGATTTGAATCAAGCGGCAGGTGAATTCTGGAGCGTGATTTGTACCCGTGTCCGCGTAATCATCCCCTCTTGCTCCAGCCGCGTCAAAGCGCGTGAAAGGGTTTCAGGCGTAAGCCCCAACTCGGCGGCAATATTCTTGAGTGGGCGCTCGAAGTTGACTAGGTTTTGCTCTCCAGGCTGTACCTGGTAACGCAGATATTGCAGTAGCCGCTCATGAGCCGCTCGAATGTCCCGCAACTCCAAGCGGACTTTCAGCGCCTGAATTTTCCGCACCAGCATTGCCATGAAATCTTCTGCTAAGTCGGGATTTTCACGAAGTGCTGACAAAAGCAGTTGCTTAGGATAAACAATTACCCGTGAAGCGACTTCAGCCACCGCCGCACAAGGGTAAGTATCTGAAAACAAGGCAATTTCAGCCAAACTCTCCCCTGGTCTAGCCACCTGAAACGTCACCACTTTGTCCCCAGTCGTGTAGCGCACCAGTTTAACTCGTCCCGTTTCCACAATGAAAAAGGCAGATGTTTCCTCCCCCTGCTGGAAAAGGTTTTCTCCCCGTGCCAAGTCGCGGTGTGCGATCGCATTCTGTAACTGAGCAGGTAAGCTATCCAGTGTTAACAGATCCATACAGGCTTCTCCTATTACTCTATTTACTTAGCCAGCTAAATAAATAACCAAAAAAAAGAACGTTTACGTTAGGTTACTGCGGATTTGCAAAAGCAACCGACGAAACAGGAGTTGCTCCTCTAGGGTCAGGTCGGTCAAAATCCGGTTTTCGAGAACATTCCAGGCATGGGTAACTGGTTCAAAAAGCAATCGCCCCTTGTCAGTTAGGTAAATCCGGCAACTTCGAGCATCCTGTTCATCCCTGCGTCGCTCCAATAACCCGACTTTCTCCATGCGGTGTAACATCTTCGTTAGGGTTGGGGGTTCCACCTCCATTAGAAGAGCTAGTTCAGATTGGATTAAGCCATCGTTTTCCCACAGGTACATGAGCAAAATCTCTTGCCCAGGGTGGAGTCCTAGTTCAGCCAGAACCATGCTAGCTTGATTGCGGTGTGCTCTACAAACTTGCACCATCAGGTAGCTAATGGTTTGGAGCATAGGTTTTTTAGGCATCTCTCTGTTTAGTTAGCCGACTAAGTAAACAATACAATAATTCTCTATTAAGTATCAAGGTGTGGGAAAAGTGGGGAAAGCCGACCGACACGAATTCGCAACAATAGACAATTTCTCACAAGAATGGGAAAGACAGCCGTAGGGGGCGCTCTCTAATCTTAATTCCATACTTCTTTTGGATAAGGAGATTGAACGCTTCCCAGGTTGTTTTCAACTAGCTAGGTTTAATGAGAATAGATTGTCAAGACCCCAACAAAAAGTAAGGAACACTTATGCGTATTCTGGTTATTGGCGGTACAGGCTATCTCGGAAGCAAAATCGCACTCGAAGCCAAACGTGCTGGACACGAGGTCGTTGCGCTCGTGAGAGCGAATAGCGATGCCAGCAAGCTTGAGAGCCTTGGCACAGACATTGTTCGGGGTGATATCACCGACACGCGATCGCTGCCATCTGCCTTCAAAAGCATCGACGCCGTTGTAACTAGCGCCATCGGTTACACTGCACGCAAGAGCGGGGATAGCCTCGACTCGGTGGACAACCAGGGAAACCGTAACTTAGCTGATGCTGCCCGCAGCGCTGGGGTGAAGCGGTTTGTCTTTCTCAGCATATTGACGGCAGACAAGCCGAGGAACATCCCGCACTTATACCAGAAGTTCTTGTCGGAACAGTATTTCGAGCAAATCGGTCTTCCCTTCGTCTCGCTGCGTCCTGGTGCTTTCCTCGATCAGGAGCTAGAGCGGAACAAGGCAGGACTCTCTCAAGGCAAGCTCGGTGCGGTGATAGCCCCGGACGTGCCGCTCACATTCATCCTGGCGGACGATGTCGCCCGTTGCGCGGCGGCGGCGCT
>JBFLZA010000748.1:0-4114 GCA_040756535.1 Cyanobacteriota bacterium | reverse complement strand
ATCCCATTTTTGCAGAAATACTCTCATACCAAGCTGCGTTCAAAAATAGCAAGCTTCTCTCCCCCAGCTTCCCCAGCTTCCCCAGCTCCCCCAGCTTCGGTTTATTTACATAATTGGGATGCTCCCTTTTGCGATCGCCCCTATTATTAGATTAAAGTAAACAAGTGTAAAGAAATTCTTACTTTGACCTAACTGGTTGTTTAAAGCATCCCTATAGTGTCCACGCTTGAGAGTTTGATAAGATACAAAATGCAGCACTTTTTTCCAAAACGATTTCTGGTATCTCTGGCAGCGTTTTTCCTTGCCGTTTCAGTTTGGGCGATCGCACCCGCTGCACAAGCTTTTGATAATCCTGAATTACTACCCAACACGCAAACACCTATTATCGATCTGGCAAACTTCCTCCCAACGCTTCAGGAAGAAACACTCATCAAAGATATAGAAAGCTTTGAAGCTGAAACGGGATGGAAACTAAGAGTTTTGACTCAATATGACCGTACACCAGGTCGAGCTGTCAAAGATTACTGGGGACTCAACGATAAAAGTGTTTTACTCATTGCTGACTCGCGAGGCGGGAATCTGCTTGGGTTCAACGTTGGCGATGACCTGTATCAATTTCTTCCCCGCACCTTCTGGATTGAGTTACAGACACGCTTCGGTAATCTCTACTACATCCGTGAACATGGCGAAAACCAATCTATTGTTCAATCATTAGAAACCATTAAAACTTGTCTGCGCCAGGGGGGTTGTCAAGTAGTGCCCGGTCTTCCACGGGAACAGTGGATTCTGACTCTCGTTACTTCAGTCTTGGGTGGATTCATCTGTGGATTTGCTGCGATTCCCCGCAAAGAGGGACAGATTTTTGCTTGGCAGTGGGCGTTAATCTTCTCACCCCTGTGGGGTATGCTGTTTATTGCCTTCGGAATTGGGCCGGTAGTGTCGCGCACCTCGGAATGGTTGCCGCTATTTCGGAATGTCATTGGCTTCGTTCTCGGTTTTCTAGTGGCTTACTTGTCACCCATCGTCGGTCAATCCTCGACATCTGAAACCTAAACTATTCATAGGGATTAAGGTACAGGAATGGGGGTGAGAACGTTTAGTAATCTCTAACCCCTGTTCCCATGAAGTTAATTTTTGAAGCTCTTGTGGGATGGGCTGTAAAGCCTGTCCCTCTGCTCTTTCTGAGATGGGCGGGTAATTAGCCCGGATTAGGTATAATGTTAAATTCGTCTAATTAGCCCTAATAAAACTCTCCCCGCGTCCGGAGTGTCAGTTTTAATTATGGTTATTCAATCGGATTCGATATCAGTGGTAGGGGTGGTGTCCTGTAGTACAGTGGAAACATCCCATCTTCTCATAAAAAAGAAAATTAGTAATTAAGATTTTCGTCAAGCTGCTTAGTACGTGTCTTACTAGTTAAGTAGTAAAGATTATTGGGGTTTAAAATCGACAAATTATATTTGGATTGATAGAAATGATGGAATGGCATGCAACGGATGCCCAAAGCTTGGCAATTATTGACCACGAAGTTGGCGAACATATCTTTACAGCGGCAGAGTACGAGATTGTGCGCCGGGTCATTTACGCGACGGCTGACTTTGAATATCTGTCTCTAATTCGTTTTTCTGAGCGTGCCTTACAAGCTGGGGCTGCGGCTTTGGCTGCTCGTACCACAATAGTGGTTGATGTGCCGATGGTACAAGTGGGGATTACACCTCACATTCAAAATACCTTTGCCAATCCTGTGTATTGCAGCATGGAAGCGCTAACACGACCCCAAAAGGAAAAGACACAAGCCGCTTGGGGCATTCAAACGCTGGCTAGGCGCTATCCAGAAGGAATTTTTGTGGTAGGTCAGGCTCAAACTGCATTGACAGCTTTGATTGAGTTAATCGAGGCAGAGGAAATTAAACCCGCTTTAGTGATTGGGACACCTGCGGGCTTTGTCGATGTCGATGTTGCTAAAGACCGCCTGAAAGACTCTTTAATTCCTCACATTCGGATTGAAGGTCGTAAAGGTAGTGCTGTGGTAGCTGGTGCGATCGTGGATGGATTGGTAGACTTAGCTTGGCAAGCTTATGGTCAGGACGCCACGGGTATCAGTTAAGGAGTACTGTTGAGAGTTTTGGTTTTGCCAAAAAATTACCGTTTACGGCGCTTGGGTCTCACGCCGCTAGGGGGATAATCTTCTTCTTCAGCTTGACTTAACTTCTGGCTGACTTGAGCAAACACTTCCCTTTGCAGGTAAGGATAGTCACTAACCCAACGGTTCAAACTGGGAACATAGATGTCAGTTGTCTGAACAATGTTTCTCAGATCGGGTTGATAAGACAATACCAACATCTCCGCCACTTGACCCGGAGCTATTCCCTTGTGGATGCGGCGCAGCGGTACTTGTAGCCGCGTACCAAACCCGGTTTCGTCCTCAACTTCCACATTTAAACGTCGCTCCCGGTTTTCCACGATGACTAACTCACCCCGATTGTTGACGGTTTCCTCTTTACCAATCAACTCTTCCGTGACATATACATCCACCACCTCACCACGCCAGAAGCCACTGTAGGGATGGCGGCGCATCTCCATGTTACGCAGGGTTGCCCAGTAGATGGGCCCCCAAAGCCAGTAAAGCCCTGCAATGATGCAGAGTAACAAACGGAAACCATGAAAGTCATCCCCAAAAAAAGAGGTTAACAGCAGAGCGCCAACGACAGCGATAACAGAAATCAGGAGCCGTTTTAAGAAAACTGGAAACTTGCCCCAGAAATAGGCGTATTGGGGACCAGTAGCAAGGATGGGAATGAGTTGCTCAAACTTCTGGCGGGTGATTGGAATTAGCATAGTTAGCGTTTAGAGGATTTTTTCTAATCCGTAGACGAGGGATTTGAGTTGAGTAATTTTGCGAATAGAAAGTAGCACTCCTGGCATAAAGCTTGATCGATCTGTGGTATCGTGACGCAGGGTGTAAATTTGACCCGAAGAACCAAAAATTACTTCTTGGTGAGCAATTAATCCAGGTAGGCGAACACTGTGAATGCGAACACCTTCTTGGCCTACACAACCTCTGGCACCCGTTAACTTTTCAGTTTCTTCAACAACAGCTGCATTATAAGTTTTTCCCAATTCTCCTAGTAGCTGGGCGGTTTGAATGGCGGTACCGCTAGGAGCATCAGCTTTTTGGTTGTGGTGTAACTCAATAATTTCGACATGATCAAAATATTTAGAGGCTTGTATAGCAGCTTGCTGAAGCATTACCATACCAATGGAAAAATTGGGAATAATTAAGCAGCCCGTGCTGGCTTTTTCAGCAAAGTCGGCGAGGTCTTGAATTTGCTCTGGACTTAAGCCCGTGGTACCGACAACGGGACGAACGCCATAGGCAATAGCAGTTCGCACGTTCTCATAAATGCTGTCAGGGTGTGTAAAATCAACCATGACCCCCTGTACTTTTTCCTGGGTGGCAAGTACCAAATTCGCTTGCAGGTCGTTCAAAACCGGAATTTCCAAAGGACCGCATCCAATGATCTCACCGATATCTTGACCCATATAGTTGGGGTTGTGATCGACAGCACCAATTAAGGTCATATCCTCGGCTTGGGAAACCGCCTTTATGACCTCGCGGCCCATTTTGCCACAGGCTCCATTGACAACGACTGGGATGGGAGATTGATTCGACATAATTACAGGATATCCTTGGGAACAATCAAGCGAATTCTACCAAGTTCCTCAAGAATCCCATGCTTATAATCTTGGATTCAAGCGCTGGATGATGACGGGGAAAAAGCGGTTACCCAAAAGGGCGTACTGTATGTAAGCTGTCGTGTGACCTGGCAAATTGATTGCAGTTGGCTAGTCATGCGCTTGAGCCTTCTGCTTTCGAGACTGTGGACTCTGAGCTAACCCGGTTACAGGAGCCGACTTAAACGAGTGCTGAGATGGCTGAGGCAATGGCGGATGCGCGGTTGGCAAGAGGGTATGGTGAGATGAAACAAGAAAGCGATCGCAGGTTTATACCAGATGGAGGGAGTCCAGAGGCATTCACATGGGTTTGCGGTGAGCTTGAGGGTAAGGGAGGCGCTGTAGCAACAATTAATTTGTTACAAAGTAATCAATTTAT
>JBFLZA010000747.1:0-4122 GCA_040756535.1 Cyanobacteriota bacterium | reverse complement strand
GTAATAGCTCTGATTTTCAACGATGTACTTTTCTGGCAAGAGGCGGTTATTAATGTATACCCGTCCCTGTTTAATCTCGACTTTCTCTCCCGGTACACCAATCACCCGCTTGATGAGGGTATCCCGGACATTTTCCTGCTTGAGCTTCTCGGTGGGGGAAAACACGATGATGTCCCCTCGTTCCGGGTTTGACCAACGATAACTTAGCTTATCAATCAGTAAGCGATCGTTAACTTCCAGGGTAGGTAGCATCGACCCAGAGGCGACATACCGAGATTCAGCAACAAGGGTATGAAACCCAAAGGCAAAAAGTAAGCTCAGTCCTACTGTTTTTACGCCCTCCATCCACAAACTGTTGCGGTTTAGCTGGGAAGGGTTGTTAGAATCTTGGTTGTGCCGAGAATGCATAAGCGTGAGTGGGGTAACAGTGAAACGTTGAATGGATGGGTGTTAAACCGCGCTACAAAGAAGTAGCACCAAGGCTGTTCACTTCTTGACGTGAAAAGCAGGAGTTATGCTCCTCTAGAGATTTAAAATCATCGAGTTTCATCAATCCCTGACATATCGGCACGATTTTTTAAGTTTTCCTGGGTGTGCCTTACCAACCAGAATATAGGGATACATGGGTTAGCTACCACTGAAGGATTGGCTTCAACTGGCACAAACATCTGGCCTATAGTGAGCAGAGTGCCACGCTTAAAAAATCTCAAGGCTTTAACCAATGCTGGTGACCTCGGGGTATTATTTTCAGGGCATTACCAGTAAAGGAGATTGGCGTCAAGTCTGCCAGATGAGTGTTACAAAAGAGTCAATTTATATAAGAATGGTTCGTCAGGGCTCTTAAAACTGATATACCTCAACTAAGGTGGACAATTTATTAAATGTAGTTTTGAATGAATGAGCGAATATCAAGTTGGCAATAACGACCACCCACCCTAACCGAGTAGATGGCGTACTAACCCAATTATGAAATATCGAAGTGAGGAGTAGAGAGAGTGCATCAGTTCCCATTATTGATGATTCAGTTGCAATGGAGAGGTAAGGGCAATGAGTGATGGTATGGCTTTCCTCACAGGAGCTGCCTTCGCTGGGGTGGCGGTTCTGTTTTTGATGAAGGGAGGAGCAGGAGCGAATCTTGGGGCGACAAATGTACCTGCCCAGATCCCACCCGTTTCACCTCCCAATACAATGAATCCTTATAATCCCTACGGGACGACACCGCAGGCGCAGCCTACGATGTCACCGGGTTCAATTCCATACAATAATTATGACCCGCAGCGATTTGAGTCCGATCGCTTAAAGGCAATACTAGAACAGCAACGTGCTGAAACAGAGCAGCTCAGAGCTCAACTCCAAAGCCAGCAGGCGCTGATTCAGAAGCTCACAGAACAAACGGATGCCAATGCGAATGGTTTGTTTGCACAAGCTAAACCCGTGCCTGTTGATCAAGTTCAACAGCAAGATAATCCCATGCTTTCGGGGTTAGTCTGGGCGCTGGGAGGCATGGCAGTTACCGTGAGTGGCGGTGTTGTTGTCATTGGGGCCTTATCGGTACTTTCACGGCAGCAGCGTCCACCTCGGACAACCTATGTGGTACAACACCCCTCCTACGCCGCTTTGCCTCCTACCATAAACGCCAGACGCCGAACGGAGTATATGCCCCCGCAAATGGTTGAGAGACAAGTAGAGCATGTGGACTACGACTAGAGCATCAGTTCAATAGCCGTTTCGTGGTGCTTGGTAGGAGAGCAGGGGGCAGAGGAGCTGGGGGGCAGCAAATGACAGGATTTTTCGTAGATGCACGAATAAGCTGATTTGTCAAGGTTTATTGCTGTCCCTCTCGGCCAATAGGTAGCCTGCGGAGCGCACGGTAGGATAGCGTTCCGCAGGGATTAACTGTGTTTTTGTTCAGCTAGCGGTTGACGCTGCTCATATCGGGGTAGCGATCGCCAGCAGCAATGTCTTTGGGAGCAACCTCATCAATGCGGTCAAGTTCTTCTTGGGTTAATGTAATCTCAGTTGCGGCGACATTCTCCTCAAGGTACCTGCGGTGCTTGGTTCCGGGAATGGGCACGATATCGTCTCCTTGTGCCAGCAACCAAGCGATCGCAAGTTGACTGGGTGTGATACCCTTTTGGGCAGCCATTTCCTGCACGCGATCGACTAATTGGAGATTTTTCTGGAAGTTCTCTCCTTGAAACCTTGGCGAATGCCTGCGGTAGTCATCAGGAGCCAAATCATCTAAACTCGTAATCTGTCCTGAGAGAAATCCCCGACCCAACGGGCTGTAAGCCACAAAGCCAATCCCTAATTCCCGGATAGTCGGGAGAATTTCATCTTCTGGATCGCGACTCCAGAGCGAGTACTCTGTTTGCAGGGCCGTAATCGGATGAACCCCATGAGCCCGACGAATCGTTGCAGGAGCGGCCTCAGATAAGCCGATGTACCTTACTTTGCCCTGTTGTACCAACTCTGCCATTGCCCCAACCGTCTCTTCAATGGGAACATTGGGATCGACTCGGTGCAAGTAATAAAGGTCAATGTAGTCAACTCCAAGCCGTTGCAGGGAGGCATTGCAGGATTGATGTACATAATCGGGGCTACCATTGACACCACGGAAGCTACGATCTTCGCCCCGCACGATGCCGAACTTTGTCGCCAAAACAACATGATCACGGCGATTGGCGATCGCTTTTCCCACCAACTGCTCGTTTGTGAACGGCCCATACATATCAGCTGTATCGAGCAAGGTTACGCCCAGTTCCAAAGCACGATCAATCGTAGCAATGGACTTCGCTTCATCCTCCCTGCCACTGTAAAACTCAGACATTCCCATACATCCGAGTCCTAGTTCCGAAACCATCAGTCCTTGGCTTCCGAGTTTACGAGTTTTCATCCTCTTTCTCCTGATTTAGTCTGCTTTTGTTTGGCTTTTTCTACAGACGTACTGGGCATATTCGGGTGTTGGGTAATCTGCTTGTTCAATCTCAAACCCAGCACGAGTTAGCATTCCTTCAAGAATCCATGCGAAGGTGCTATATTCTTCGCGGACGTGCATCTCGTAATCGCTGACGGTAAAGCCTTCACCTGCTGGCTTTGCCATTCGAGCAATCCAAGTATTAATACAAGAGCAATATTCACGAACATTGAACGAGAACACCGCATCCTTTAGGTAGAGAACGCCTCTCGTTTTCAACATTGATGCCATCCGCAACAGTCCAACCATCTTCCAGAAATCAGGAAGGTGATGGAAGGCAGATTTCGTCACAATGAAATCAACGGGATTGCCTTGATGTTCATAACTCAAAAATCCAGCATGGTGAAACTCAATGCTCTCGACATTGGCAGCGTGAGCCTTGTTTTGGGCATACGTGAGCATGGTTTTTGACACGTCCACAGCATATACACGAGCACCTGCCTTACACGCTTGAATGGCAAATGTGCCAGTCCCTGCCCCGAAGTCAATGACGGTATGATTAGCCGAAATACCTAACCGCTCAACCAGTTCCCGTTCGCTTTCTTCGCTACTGGAGCGCTGATTGTGGTCATATGCTGCAACTTCTGCTGTATTCTCGAAGTCCACACCGCTTTGTTGAAATTCGTTGTAGAACCATGTAGGAAGATTCATAGAGTCTGCGGTTGGCGAGAGTGTTATAGCGGGCAAGCATTTGAAAATGCTGTACGAGCATACTCAAGATTTTCCCGTTTTATATTAACCTTAACGTTAACGTTAATATGAAGCTAAAAAAATTACTGGTTACTCACCTGCTCGATGTACTGCTGTATCCTGGCAATATTCGCTTGTAGTTCTGAGCGGAACTGCGTCAGAGCTTCGAGCTTCTCGTCAGTCTCATTAAGATGAGCTTGGAGAATTTCCAGCAACTTTTGCTTACCCCGTAACATCGTCGGTTCCTCAAAAAAGAGGTCAAGGATACCGCTAATCTCTTCTAGGGTCAGCCCTAGAGATTGAAGGGCATCGATCTTGCGAAGTCTGGCAAGTTCAGCTTCGGTATAGTACCGAAAACCTTTCCCCTCTCGTTCGCTAGGTTTCAAAAGCCCCAAGTTTTCGTAGTAGCGAATTGTGCGAGGAGTAACGCCAGCCTTTTGGGCAAGCTCTCCGAT
>JBFLZA010000746.1:0-4128 GCA_040756535.1 Cyanobacteriota bacterium | reverse complement strand
CAAGTTAATCACATAAGGTCAGTTGACCTCCTGCTTCGGCATCACGATACCTTTTGCCTGAGCGAGTTTTCTTGTGCTGTTCTAGGTCATAAGCTAGATGACAAACTGAGCAAAGAGCCTTTAAGTTTTCCTCCCGGCAGTCCATAGGAACATGGTTTAAATGAGCCACAGTTAATGTCCAACGTTGAGGATGTGCAGTCACATCAGAGAGCGAATAGCCAGTACGAGCACTAAAATCCTCACAGCTTTCTTTAGGTTTACGACAGAGTTTATTGCAACCTAAGCAAAGCCAATCCGCCTTGTTCTTGACTTCATTAGCAATTGCATCCCAGTTCTGAGGATATTTTAATTTATCCATGATTCTGAAGAAAAAATTGAGGGGAGAGCCTAGTAGTAAAGCTCTCCCTAGTTAGATGTTATTTGCTGTGTTTGCTTTGGAGTAACCCCAATGCTATTTCGGAGCGAACGATTTGGTAAGGAACACTTAGTTTGAGAGCATCAGCTCTGGCTTCTTTCCTTGTGCAATAACACAGGACAATATGTACTTGTCCCTGCCACTCGCCAATAACTCTGTTTTCTTTGTCGATGATGCTGTACATAATAGACCTCCAATTAGTTGATTTCAGCTTGACGTTTTTGTTGCATCGCTTTAATCCAATCCAGCATTTTGTCGTAATCTTCCTCGTCCATTTGGTTTCCACTATTTCCTTGTCCAGCAATTGAGGCACAGAGTTCTTCTGGAATAGACGTATCCGGAAACTTGGAAAGCAAGCCCTATCTGGCAATAGGGGCTGTTTGTGCCTCAGCCAGTGCCAACGCCAGCATCAGAGTTAGAGGTGATTACGGTTAGCAACTCCCCAGAAAATTACTCATCACTTAATTCATCACTCACCGACTGCTCACAACTAGGATAAAACGGGTAAAACCCAAGTCCCCAGTCGTAGTCTAACCAACCCACAAACTGTGAGAATTACATGTTTGTAAGTGTTAGGATGTAAACGAAATCTTTCTTGAGCAATCCGAAACAGCTTGACTAGTCGAATCAGATGTTCGACAAAGATGCGCTTACTAGATAAAACCTTATTTTCTGCCTGTTGCTGTTTGGTTAATTCACGCTTCCGCAGTTTCTTATGAGGGGTGGTTATCTGCGCCGCTCCCACATAGGCTTTATCTCCTTCAAAAAATTGCTCAGCCGCAAACTTTGACTGTTGAACCCGAAACAGAGAAATATCACTGGTTGGTCCGGTAGCTCCTACAATCACATCGACAATGTCCTTGCCTTCTGGTAGAGTGATGAGCTGGTTTTTAAAAGTGTGCTGTTTCTTTTTTCCCGAGAAGTATTTCTGCTGCTCTTTCTGGTCTCTAGGTCTCTCTCTGCCTTGCTCTGTGCTGTCTACTATCAACCGGAACTCGCTCAGCAGTTCCAATACCATTTCCAATTTACTGGCTTCATTTTCTAATTGTTCAAGTAAACTGGCAGGGAGCAGTTTTCGCAACACAGCTAACCAATAATGAAAGGTGTCATTGGCTTCGGTTTTCGATACCCCAAACTGTATACCTAACACTTCAAATGTGGGGAGATGCCTCAAGTAGAATAAGCACAAACATACCTGCTCTGCCCTCGTGAGTTTGGGAGGACGACCACCTCCTTTGGCATTGAGTCGAATTTTCGTGCGTTCTCTTTGAGCTTGTTGCTGTTGCTCATGTATTTCAGCTTGCCTCACCAACTGGAGAAACTGCTCATGGCTAATGCCTAACAGCCTCTTACTGCGCTTGGGATACTCCTGGATATAATGAAAGGGATTTTTCATGATGGTAGACGCAGAAAACTCCGTTCTACCATTTTCTTTTGATCGCTGATTATATTTCGGACAGGTCTAATGCACCAACCGACAACTTTCATCGCAGTCCAATACATAGCAGGTGCTTCGGATGAGGGATTTAACTCAAAGAAGTCTGATAAGATTTGAAACTGCTCTTGATTCAGGCAGGGAACATCGACTTTGAGATGCATCATCTTGTATCCCGGTATTTTTGTATTAGGATAGGGTTTGACTACTGGAACGCCTAAAGGAAAGGTTTCACGGAGTTTTTCCCAACAGGTGTTAGTGGGGCAGATGAACATCCGATACTTAGGCTCTTTGGGTGAGTATTGAGCAACCATTTTTATTCTCATGAGCTGATTTTTGCGGTAAACTCTAAGCACTCTAAATAGGCTTGCAGTAGAGCGATCGCCGGATTAGAGTGAGAGCAAGTGTTTGTGGAAAATGTGGCAGTCACAGTTACCTGAGTGCCTTCTGAGTTGATGGTGGAACTGGCTTTCCAATTGCGATCGCAAATCGCTTCATACAGCATCCAATGCAAAAGAGCAAACTGATATTGTTCGTTGCGGAAGCGACTTGGGTTGAAATCAAAATCAAAGTCCCAGTGCCTTCGACCTTTATGAGGCTGGTTGTAATGGATTTGGTAGAAATAGCCTGGGCATTGTCCTTTGATTTTTGAACACCGCTCTGGCTCTAGTTCTGACCATTTGGTCATTAGTTCTTCAGCAATTTGATTATGCCCTAGATATTGCATTGGTATTCTCCAAAAATCACCACAATATTTGGCACTAGCCTGTTTTTGCCAAGATGCCGGACTTGCCGACATCTGGAGTAATTGGTTACGCAGATTGTTTCAAGGTCAAAAACTCAGAACAACTGCAACTGTTTACCTGATGTAGTTGTAGGAAAAACTTCAACCCAATCAGGATTACTTGCAAACAGCTTCAAAACTCTGCCATCAACAGCTACCAGCTCATTGCAGACGCTGTATCCTAAACTCTTTATGGAGCCAGGATTGTCATCATAAAAGCTGAGGTCAGTGCAATAGAGGGGAATGCCATCAATAACTAGCTGATAAGATCTGAGCGATCGCACGATACCCGCTGATGTCCAGTGGTTGTTATTCCAGTAGTGATGAACGACAATGCGATCGCCCGGAAATATCAAATCCTCAACTCCAGGCTGATGCTTGGGGGTTTGACGATAGAGCTTTCTTGCAGGAACAGTCCAGTGTTTGGGAACTGAAACCTTCACACTGGATAGTCCCCATATTTCACAGGGTCTGAGCTGATAATCCGCTGATATTCGCTCTGTTTGACTTCAGGAATTGAGCAGTCTAGCTTTTGCCAAAGTTCAGCACGTTTTGATTCATGCCATGCCCTCTGTTCTCCCCAAGTTTTATATTCCCAAGTGTGGCAGGCTGGATATCTCCAATAACTCGTTTCGTCCCAATAAGACAGATAAGTTATCTCACCCGTTGTAGACACTGTAATAGTGTAAGTTTCATAGATTTGGATATCTGTCCACAGAGCGCGACCATGAGTTCTGTATTTCCGGTCAGCTCTGCTAGCTAATTCAAATCCTGGTTTAAAATGCTGAACCATATACAGAAGCGATCGCATATCATCATTTAGCTCACTGATGACACCTTCTTGCTGATTGAGATTGTAACTGTGGTAGGTGACAAACCTACTGATATACCCGCCAACTTCTCCATCTGGGTATTCTTCTAAACTCCTCAGAGTAAATCCATGTTTTACCCAAGGCTCTAAAGTTTGGCGCTGAAACGGGTTTAAATCATTAAGGTCGCGAATAGGCAACCTGCCCAAGCAAGTACGTTGTCTGGGTTCTTGTTTGCGATAAGATTTCATTGTCTGACCTCATAGTTAGATATGGCGCGTAAGCCAAGGACAGAAGGCTCTTTAATCGCGCCCTAATTGTTTTGGATTGGTGCCTAATCAAATAAGCTCAACTGGACAAACTGAGGTTTTTTTCAGCCAACCATTCAGGCAGTTCTATATTGCAATCAGGCAGAGGATAGACGAGTGTATCAATTCCTTTCTTCTTGGCGGCGGCAATGGTTAACCAAGTACCTGAACCACCTCCTCCAGGTTTCTGAGGTGAGACACCATCTGGACAGGGTTTGTCGGGAAATGCGATGAGTACGCTGTTAGGCAGCTTGGAAACAGTACTAACCATCTTCATGCTGCGAGTAGCAAAATCTTGAGGCTGAAATTTTCTTTTCTTGCCTTTACCTTCACCAGTATGGATAGTTTTATAAATGCTGACGTGAGGCTGCTTCTTT
>JBFLZA010000745.1:0-4133 GCA_040756535.1 Cyanobacteriota bacterium | reverse complement strand
GTAGCCGCCTGCTTCTGGAGATTGACAGTGGGCAATAAGCGATCGCAACGCCTCTATATATCCCTCAGCCAGTCGCTGCACCGTTTCCCGGCGATGCACGGTTTCGCTGAAACTCCATTCCAGGCGCAGTTGACCGACTGCAACTAATCCATTAATTTCTAATAGATAGGCTCGGCTTCCTCTTGGGCTGTAAAGGTTTCCTGTAGATTCAGAGGCGATTTTAAATAGCGAGGATGGCGGTAAACTTTGGTCGAATTGACCAAGATAGTTGAAAGTTACCTCAGCTTGAGGCAATGCTTTTAGTGCCAAGGCGACTTCTTCACTGCTGAGGTAGCGCAACACCCCATAGCCAAAGCCACGATTGGGAATCCGGCGCAGTTGTTCTTTAACTGCTTTTAAAGCCTCTCCAGGCTGGCTATTTTTACCCGCCAGCAATACGGGAAAGACTGAAGTAAACCAGCCTACCGTGCGCGATAAATCAATTGATTCAGAGAACACCTCTCGTCCATGCCCCTCCAGATCCACCAGAACCGAATCCATCCCCGCCCATTGCGAAAAAGCTTGTCCCAAAGCGGTGAGTAACACATCATTTATTTGCGTGTTATAAACCTTGGGAACCTCTTGGAGTAGAGATTGAGTTTCTTCTACACTCAAGCTAACGGATACAGTTTGAGCCGTAGCCATTGTATTGATTCCGTTAGCATCTACGGGGAGGAGAGAAATCGGTTTTTGTAATTCTGTCAGCCAGTAATTTAGTTCTTGCTGTAATGCGGCTGAATGTGCATATTCTTGGAGTTGTTCAGACCACTGTTTAAACGAAGTTGTTTTAGGCGGAAGCTCAATAAGTTCGCCTCGACCGATTTGTTCGTAACTTGTCTGTAAATCTTCTAGTAGAACTCGCCAGGAAACACCATCAACAGCTAAGTGATGGATGACGATCAGCAAACGGTTTGGTTGATTGTCGCCAAGCTGAAATAAAGCAACTCGAATCAGCGACCCTTCAGATAAATTTAAGCTGGCTTGAAGTTCATTAGCCGTATCTTCAATCGCTTGTTTCTGCTGACTTTCTGACAGTTTAGAAAAATCAAGTTCGATGAGTGGTATTACTTCATCAACATCAGCGTAAAACTGTTGCCAACCGGATGCCTCCTTAACAAAGCGCAATCGAAGTGCATCGTGATGTTTCAGTAATGCCCGTACTGACTCCTCCAACCCAGCAACATCCAATTTTTGCCTGGTTTCTAGCAGAACTGCCTGGTTCCAGTGGTGAGCATCAAGTAGATTTTGCTCAAAGAACCATTGTTGAATGGGTGTTAAAAATACCGTTCCAGTTACGATACCTTGTTCTGCTTGAATTGTCGTTTGGATTGTACTTGCTACTGTTGATAATTCGGCAATTGTCTGATATTGAAAAATCTGTTTTGGTGTTAGTTGTAGCCCAGCATCACGAGCTTTAGAGATTATCTGAAGACTCAAGATAGAATCTCCACCTAACTCAAAGAAGTTATCGTGAATACCTACCCGTTCCAGATGCAATACTTGCACCCAAATTTCTGCTAAGAGTTCTTCTACAGAATGGCGCGGTGCGGTGTAAGTTGCTTCTAGTTCAGAACGTGTCTGCTCAGGTGCGGGAAGTGAAGCCCGATCCACTTTGCCATTAGGTGTTAGCGGCAGTGCTTCGAGCAATTCAAAAGCAGCAGGTACCATATAGTCTGGTAACTTCTGTGCTAGATCGCGGCGCAAGTCTAGCACCAGTTTCCGACCCTGCTTTTGCTGCAAAGGTGCATTTGCATAATAGCTCCAAGGTCGGATGTTAACTGTTTCACCAGTGAAAGCAGGAATTGCCACCTTCGGAACTTTTTTATCGGATGTGGTGCTTTGGCGGCAAAGTACCACATCGTAATCACCATCTGCACCAGAACCTGACCAGCTGATGTTGACAAAATAGGGTAGTTCATGGCTCAACGCCCACAAGTCTTCGGGATCTACACCAGCATTCCCCATTGTTTGTACAGCCTGCCGCAGAGCTGCAACTGTCTCAGGTTGGCGATCGCTTTTGAGTAACTCTAAAAGTTGCACTTTTGCCAGTAGCCGCGCATTAGGGACGCGGGTAATGCCCAAAACTTCCGGTTTTGTCTCCAGCAGTAACTGGCGAACCGCATTCACACTAAGCATTTGCTTTTGCCAGTCCAACCAGGACAAATCTGGGGGAATTTTGACTTCAGCTCCTACATGGAGGATGACATCATATTTAAACCGCGTGAGTTCGTTGTGATGGCGACCCCCCTTGAGTTGAATCTGCACCTGACTAATATTCGGTAAGGACTGCTTTAGAGCAGTGAAGAAGGCTGGGTCAATGACCAACTCATTCTCTGACCTTAAACTCTCTTGTATTTGCTGCTGGAGGTCAGCTTTGCTGAGTGAAGAGGATGCTTGATATAGTTGCAAAGAGGCGTGGAACGCTTCTAATAGTGGGAGACTACGAACACCTCCCAGGAAAATGCAGCCTCCAGGTTGGACAACCTCAACTAGGTTTGCCAAAACTTGCGCTAGATAATCGATGCTAGGAAAGTTTTGGATGACTTCGTTGAGGATAACCGTGTCAAATTTGTTTGCCTCTATCCCTTCTAGCTGGTGGGCGGCACCTTGCAAAAGTGTTACTTTCTCTACCAGTTCCGGTGTTTGGACTGCCATCTGCTGCTGAATATGGTGCAACGCCACATCAGAAATATCGATGCCGCAATAGTGCAGACAGTGCGGTGCGATTCTGAACAGTAACAAACCTGTACCGCAGCCAATTTCTAAAACATTGCTAGGCTGAACAGACAGAACCCGCTCGACTGTATTGTCTACACATTCGAGAATTTCTGCTTCTGATAAGGGTTGACCCGTGTAACGGCTCGTCCAAACTCTCAAGTTGATCGATGCGTCCAGAGGGGAAAATGTCCAGCTGTAAAACTGGTCATAGACGAGCTGCAACTGGGATATATGCTCGACTTCTAATCTTGTTTCTGGCTGCTGTTCATTTGATAAAGATGGATTTAGATTCTGAACGATATATGCAACCAAGCGCTGATGACTAGATACGTCTTCTCTGGCTAAGACAACAGCCTCTCGGACTGCTGGATGCTGTCTCAAAACTGCTTCAATTTCTCCTAGTTCTATGCGGAAACCGCGCAACTTGACTTGGTAATCGAGGCGTCCGAGGAATTCAATATTTCCATCTGGCAAATATTTGGCGCGATCGCCTGTTTTGTACAATCCTTGGTTGTGCCAAACGATGAACTTTTCCGCACTCAGATCGGGTTGATTTAGATAACATCGTGCTAATCCAGCACCGCCGATGTAAATTTCCCCAGGAACACCAATGGGGACAAGTTGCAAGTTGAGATCCAGCAGATAAATCTCTGTATTCTTTACCGGACGACCAATTGGGGTATTTCGGTCACGAGCAAACTGGGGTTGTACAGAATACAAAGTGGCACAGATGGTGGCTTCGGTAGGACCATAGCCATTGACGATCTGCAAGCCAGGAATCCGTTGGCTAATTGATGCCAGCAATGATTCGGCAATCGGTTCTACCCCTACGAGCAATCGCTGTAAGGAAAGCTGGTTTGGTTGTTGCTCCAGCCAATCGGCAAGATCGTTGAGGAAAAAAGGCGGAATGTAAGCACTGCGGATTTGGCGCTCGCTTAACCATTGAATCAAGGCGATTGCATCCACCCGTACATGATTCGGTACAATATTCAGCCTTCCTCCAGCCAAGAGTGCTGAGAACGTTTCATACACTGAAACGTCAAAACTCAAGTTCGTCCACAAGCTACAGTTATCTTCCGCTGCCAGCGGTTGCCGCTCCTGAAAGTCTGCTAAAAGATTAATTACACCGAGATGGCAGCAACAAACTCCTTTCGGCTGTCCTGTAGAACCAGAGGTATAAAGAACATAAGCAAGATTGTCAGCATTTACTTGAATTACGGGATTTTCTATGCGCTCCTGTGTAATGTCTTCCCAATCTGCATCCAGACACACAACTTTTGCTTTGTGTTGAGGCAGACTCTTTAACAGCAGATGTTGAGTTAGCAACACAGGCACTTGGGTATCTGACAACATGAAAGCCAAGCGCTCTGAAGGAT
>JBFLZA010000744.1:0-4154 GCA_040756535.1 Cyanobacteriota bacterium | reverse complement strand
GTGGGGAAACGAGTTCCCAAGGGACTTGCTTTTGAGCCGCTTCTAGTCGCAGTTGTTCTCGCTCAGTCAAGAATTGAGTGAGCGGACGTTTAGCAATCTCCAACGCTTCCTGTAGCTCGGCGTTACGGCGAGCAATGCTTGGATATAGCTGCGATTGCTGTACTTTAGGATCGCTCGGATTGTAGCGTTGTTGAGACTTTAGTAGCTGCGCTCGAAGCAAATCGACTCGCTTGTACAATTCGGGGAGTTGGTGATCAACAAACTCCATCTTCTCCAGAACGCGCGTCTTTCGTTCTTCAAGAGAGTACTTTAAATAAGTATGAGCAGTTTCCTTTAAAACAGACTCGACGAGCTTTGGGTCTTCTCCTTGGAAGCGAACTTCGATGATTTTGGTTTGGCTAGGTACCCCCTGCTGTTCATCTTGGAGGCGTTGAACCGTTAATCCGTTTTTGAGTTCCTCAAGGCTGAATTGGGGATACCCAGTGCGAACCTTCTGTGCAATTGTAGTCAGCATCCGAGGACTCTTTAAAATCTCAAGCTGAGTTGCATAGTCGAAGTTAGAACTTTCTTGACTAGGCACTTGTTCAAGAGAGGGAGTGGGAGCCTTAGATTGAATAGTTTCCCCCTCATTATTTACAGGCTCAACTAATAGCTGAAAATCACCTCGGTATGTCAGGGGCAAGGTTTGTTTCACCCAAACATAAGTGGCAAGACTCACCGCACTTGTGATACCTATTACCACTAGGGCTTTTCGCTGAACAGCCCTCAAACTTCTCAAGACGGGACGCATAGTTAATCCTCTGTTTCTAGTCTTTTCCTCGTTATTTCGAGCCTCTACCGTTCTTGACTTAGCCTTTGGCTCTTCCTCAAAAGCCATTTCCGTGCTGGCATACAAGAACTGAAGCTCCTGATAGCTCAAGCTTTCACCCCTTGGCGCTGCCCATACCCGCGCTTCCTCCAAAGCTTGTCCGCGTAACAAGAGTGATTTATCCTGGCATTTGGAAGCTAACCAAGCTGCCATTGCCTCGGCATAAGGACACAAATTTATTAGGGCTTTGTCAACCCAATTCCGGTCAAAAATGGATTCGTAGATGCGGTTGTAAACTTTTAACGCTTTATCCCGTTTGACGACTAATCCTGATAGCCGCAGCATCATTTGTTCGGGGCTGCCATCTGCTGCTGCTTCTCCCTTGAGTAAAATTGTTTTGTACAGTCTCAGCAGCCCAACCGCTCGCTGCTTGTCTTTCAAAATGCGATCGCGGATGGTTCTGAGATGGACAGGGCTATCCTTAGTGTCACTATCCCAATTCTCTATAATCTGCGAAAACACTAACGTTCCAATTTCCTTAGCTTCGCTACCTGCGGGTATGGGAGATAGTAAACTTTGAATGAATTTACAAAGCTTTTGGGTGAGAAAGGGTTGTCCTCCCGTCCATCTCAATACCTCTTTTAGCACCGCCTGTGGGTTGGTTACCTTACCTTCTAACCCAAAAGTTAAAGGCTCGATTTCGTGCGGAAGAAAGCCAGTCAGTTCGATGGCTTTGCCAATGTTAAAGGGTGTAGCCCGTTTTTTATCTCGGATTAAATCGTAGGGAGTTGCCACCCCTAGCAGTGCAAACGTGAGACGTTTGTACTGGGGTTGACTAGCACGTTTGTTGTAGCAGGTTCGGATAAACTCAAAAAAGTCTTCGATTGGAAAATCTAAGCGGAGAAGACTATCAATTTCATCTACGAAAATGACAATGTTTTGAGGTATCTCAACTAGCAGTACCTCTTCAACAAACTCGCTTAATAGCTGCACAGCTGACATCCCTTCACGTTCGCTCCGCCAGGTTCGGAAGTTGAACTTGCCCGATAGTTTGAACCGAGAAACGAGCAGACGAATAAAACCGTTGTACCACTTATCCTGAGTAACCTGCTGCTTGCCAATTTCTGTAACATCAATTTCAGCACACACGGCGAGGCCATCATTTTGCAACCTAGACATCGTGCGGACTCGCAAGCTGGTTTTACCCATCTGCCGCGAGTTGAGAACGTAACAAAACTCACCAGCTTTTAATCCTTCATACAGGTCAGTGTCTGCCTGACGCATCACATAGGTGGCAGCGTCAACCGACAAACCTCCTCCGACTTGATACTCGTAGGCTGAGAAAGGTGCTGCGCTCATCAGTCAACTCCTAATTGTTCACGGAAATACTTCCGGTACAAGCGGCAACTGTGGATTACATCATTACCCTGTAGCTTCACCAATCCCATGCTGTGTAATCTAGATGCCAAGATTGGGTCTATCCGTATTGGATTGGTAGCAGTAATTACCTCCTTGAAAACCACTGCCAGTTCTGGAAACTTTTGTAGATTCGACCAATGTTGCCGCAGATGGTCTCCATAAGTTCCAGCTTCTGTGGGAGCTATCCGCAAAAATTCCTCCAGTGTGATATTTTTATGGGCTTTTAGATGAGAAAGTGCCTCTTGTACTAGATAGGGATACCCACCTACTATGTCCATTAGCTGGTCTACTTGAGTACTGTTCCAATCCAGTTGATGCCGCTCCAGCAACTCAGAAACCTGCTGTTGGTTAAACTCGGATAACTCGATTTGTCTTCCTACATTAAACGGTGACTGATTGATATTCAGATCCGGATAAAGTTCTCGATGCACCAAAAACAATCGCAGTTTTTTCCATATACTACGACTACTTGCTCCATCATGCCAGCTTCGTAGCAGACCCAAAAAATCTTCAGCAGTTTCGGGATAGGGAAAAATGCGATCAACATGGTCTAAGCACAAGGCTAGTGAAGTATTTACTTGAGGTAACAGATATTCCTCAAAGTATGTCGTGCAGCTAACCTGACTGCCGAAATTCTCCTCATCCCAGTAATCATCTAACTGATTAGGTAATCCTAACTGCCGACCAACATTTAAACAAAACCATCGTAAAAATCGATCCAGTTGGGTGAAATCTATTCTAGAGGTTTGCCGAAAATCCAAACGAACAGGGTGAAAGCTTTGCTCTTTTGCCCGAACGAGTACTCGGTTTATTAACCAAGTTTTTCCCATAAGCTTGGGTGCTTTTATCCTGAGAAGAGAACCGGAATGTAAAAGTATTTCGTAACAGACAGATTCAAGGGGTAATCGTTCTATATAGTAATAATTTGAATCCGAATCTATTGTTTTTTCTAGTTCATTTTGCGCTTCTGGCAAGCTTCTTGTTGGAGCTGACAAGTCATATTTTTTTAAAAGTTCTTTGCTAACTAACTCTGATTTAAATTTAGCAAATATTTCAACTAAATCCTGGCGGCAACGTGAGTAATCTGGGTATTTTTTTAATTCAAACTGAATACAAATTTTTCCGATTTGATGTCGAACAGCAGAGCTAGTAATATCATTCAGGTTTTGAGCGATTTCTTCGTCAGTTTTTCCTTCTAGGAATTGCCATAATACTTTCTTTTGTTTGGGAGTTATGAATTCATATGTTCTGTTAAACTCTTGTTCGTTCATTTTCAATTTAGTGAAGTATATCGCCAATTATATATATTAAAGTTTTTACTTCCTCCTAGTTAGCTTTATCAACTCTGGGTTTTATTCGAGTGCGCTTGAATAAAGCTTAACCTATATTATTAACTCAGTGAAGTTTGTGAAAAAAATCTCACAATCTTATATTCAGCTTTTAATTTGTGAATTATTGTACACTTTAGTTGTTACCTCGGCTGTAGGTAAGCCCTAGACATTAACATTTTAACTATGGGAGCGGTTGCAGATTCTCAATGGTGACAGATATCTCATCATCGGCTGTCAATTGGTCGTAATCGATGCCGATTTGGGTTGGGTAGCCGAGGGTCGGGTGGTAAGTTACTGAAAGACCCTCTGCTTCCCTGGCGATTGCATCTTCTACGAAATCAAACAGCTTGGGGATCGAATCGTGCATCTCAAAGTCCTCCCGATTAAATGACACTCCATCAATGGCAGGAACGATTGAAGTCACTTGTCCGTTACGGACTTCAATATTGACGGGTTGCGTTGTTTCAAATAGACATCTCCGAAATAGAATCAAGCTCTGCCAAAATCCTGTAATATTAAGATTTAATTAAATAATTTTTCGAGATTAATGAATAACTTATTGGCATACATCGAGCAAAATCCACAAAATAGTAAAC
>JBFLZA010000743.1:0-4169 GCA_040756535.1 Cyanobacteriota bacterium | reverse complement strand
AAGGGATAATTGAACCGGAGTGGAAGCGTCAAGTCTAGCTGAGACAAGGGTGTGAAAGCAGCAGAAATTCAGGTGATGAACCTCGACCACTTGGGTCTGGTGGCAGGTATAGCGCGTAGCGCTATATCGCCGCTCCCAAAGCGCGATCATACTCATCGTCCCCAACTACTGCGGCTAAGACGTAGGTACGCGCTCGACTAAGACGAGCTTCGATATTATTCGGCTCTTGTTCAATAACACGGGTAAAATCCGCGATGCGCCGTTGTAAATCGCCAGCCTCCAATGGTGCATTTCCTTGCTCCAGCGAATTTTGGGGAGAACCCGATTGAGCTATCTCGAAATATGATGGTGTAACTGCAACAGCTTGAGGAGTAATGGCAAAAGCTAGAGTGGTTGGATTCAAGATAACTGCCACAATAGCCACTGTTTTGGGCAAGAAGCAACCGAACGTTCTGGAATGAGAAGGCATGGTTCTACTCAAAATTAAAGAAGCACACTCAGCTACTCCACCCTATTTCTGCAATCCTCTAGCTTATGCAGCTACTTGAGCCTATAACTTCTGTTGTGCTGCTCATCGTTTCTTTGTCCCGTATATCCCAGATAGAGGGTACTTGTCAAACCTCACTCCTGGCTTTAATCTTCCTCGTTTTCCATCTGCATGACTCGATAAAAAGCCTGTTCCGCTGCATCTGACATCGCTCTTTGAGTGTACCGTCTAAAACTCGCTTCAGACTTGTGTCGAGTCAGTGTCCTGGCGTGAAGGGAGTCCATACCCGCTAACATGAGGTTAGTCGCATAAGTGTGGCGAAAGCGGTGAGGAGTCAAGTTGCTGACCCCAGAATCCTTTTCCCACTTCTTTACCAATTTATACAGCCCCTCATAACTCAGCCGATTCCCCGCGTTGTTGTAGGCATGAACAATAAACAGAGGGCTGGAACTCTCTAATGATTCACCCGCATCCCGTCGGCAGTCGAGATATTCTCTAATCCTGTAGTTGGCTCCTGGCAGCAGCGGCACTGTTCCGATACTCCCGGCTTTAGCCTGACGAATATGTAATCGGGTGCCGTCCCAGTCTCCCACATTCAACGCCACCACTTCCGATGCCCGTAAACCATGCATCAAGACGGCAAACAGAGCCAAGTCTCTTTCTAGATTAGGCGATCGCGTCACCGCTTCAGCAATCTGATTGACCTCCTCATCGGACAAATCCTTGGCTTCCAAGGGCGGAGTGCTAATCAGCTTAATGGAAGCCGCGACATTATTCCCAATTTTCTCCGGATAGGCTTCACTGACCCATCCCACAAAGCTTTTGATGGCAGTGATGGCTTTATTAATTGAAGTAGGCTTCAGCTTTTGACCCTTTTGGTTGAGGCACTCTGTCTCCAAATAAGTCTTGTACTGACCCAGCAGCCGGGGTGTGAGGTTCAGGAATCGCTCATCCGTCCATTCCAGAAACCGCTTCAGTTCTTGGGCATAGGTTTTTCGAGAGCTGGGCTTGAGGTCGGCAGAGGCTAAGAATTCCTCCACTAGGGCATTTCTCAGGTCATAGGTTTTGATGGGCCCTGGAGCGGGATTTGAGGGGTTGTCCTGCCCCACAATTCTCAATCGAACTTCTGGGAGGGGTTTGCTCATGCTGCACCTTGTCGTTAAATATACTACTAATTGTAGTTCTATAGGGATTTACCTAATCTCTGTAATCTAGTTATAATCTAGTCATTCTTCCTGCGCTCTTATTTGTAGGCATTTCAACCTGTTCACGGCAAGGAAAATCAGTGGCCCGTAAACCAATAGCTAAATGCATTCAGTGCGCTCACCAGCCTGCGGAGGTGGCGTGTACCAAATCCTGCTGGGACTCCAAGCTGTGTCCGAAGCGCCGCTATTACTACAAAAATCGGGTGGAACTCAACCAAAAGAATCGGGCAAAGCGTCAAAAGCAAGTTGAAGAGGGTGGTATCTCTATCTCCATGAACGTCTCCAGTAAGTTTGGGGTGCTCTACTTCTGGAAAGCTAACCGCAAAGATGCGCCGATTCATGCCTTTGCTGCGGCATTATGGATTGACCAGAAGAAGGTTGCCTATATTGAGCCGATTCATTTTGTTGGGCTGACTCCAAGTGAAGCTAAGCAGAAAATTCGCGAGGCACAGTTGTTGTTGATTAACCATGCTAAAAGTCTCCCCGGCGGGAAGGGAGAGCTAAAATTCGACATCATTGAAAACATTGACCCCGCAAGCTGCCCGATTCGCCCCTGCCCCCTGTTGGAGGATTTCACTGATGCTAGATGAACTCAAGGGAGCTGTGGAGTTGGCGCTGTTTGACCCAATAGGTGCAGACTTATCAGCATTTTATGAGAGGCTGGATAACGCGATCGCTTATGCTCCTGATGCCCTCAAGTTGGAAACCGCCGCGACGGGATTTCTACTGATAGCTGAGTTGATAGCAGCTCGTGCCCAGTGGTACTTAGAACAGCTTCAGACTCATGAGGATGATGAGCCAGTGTTGACCCATGACGAGCTGGCAGGATTTGTTCGGCAGAGCATGAGCCTTGACCTGAGTGAGTTTTTGGAAGTGCCTACGGTGTCAGAACCTGAACCGACTCAACGTAGTTCAAGCCCCAGGAAGAAGAATCCAGCACCATCACCAGAACAAACCCTATCGGAATTATTAGCGATCGCTCATTCAGAAAACATCAGTGATTGGATTGTGACTATTGCTCGGTTTATGGCAGTACGACGAAAAGCCACCTTAGCCGAGCTGGTTATTGAACTCAAAATGCCTTGGGTTGAGGTTTGGATGGGCTTGCTGATGGATGGTCAGTATCAGTTAGCTCGGTCAGAATCAGAAGAGGAATTTTATGTCAGTAACTTCACTGTAGTACTGAGTTAGGATGCAAGGAGGACAGATGAGTGAAACTCAACAATTACCAATCGTAATTCCCAAGGAAGAACTAGCACAATTTTGCCAGCGTCACCATATCCGCAAGCTGTCTTTATTTGGTTCGGTGTTGAGGGATGATTTTACACCGGAGAGCGATATTGATTTTTTAGTAGAGTTTGAGCCGGGAAAAACACCGGGTTTCTTTAAGATAGTCAGTATGGAAATGGAGCTTTCCGAGCTGCTAGAAGGGAGAAAGATAGATTTAAGAACGCCTGAAGAGTTAAGTCTTTATTTTCGAGATAGAGTGATGGCCTCGTCGGTGGTGCAGTATGACGGCCATTGATGATTTAACTCGCTTGCATCACATGCAGGATGCAGCAAGAGAGGCTCTGGTATTTATGTCGGGAAAGACCAGAGAGGATTTAACTAACGATAGGATGTTGGTATTGGCTGTCGTTAAAGAGTTAGAAATTATTGGGGAAGCGGCGGGGAGAGTTTCCGCCGAGTGTAGGGCGAGACATCCTGAGATTCCTTGGGCAGTTATGGTGGGAATGCGGAATCGATTGACTCATGCTTATTTCTCAATCAATTTAGATATTGTTTGGGATACGGTGACGAATAATTTAGCGCCACTGGTTGAGCAATTAGATAGGGTAATTCAGGAGGAAAGTTAACGAGGAGGCAGTTGGAAGATAAACTTTCTCAAGCCGCAAAAGCAATATAAACAAGATAGACCTCCTGAACACCTGCTCATCATAAAAATTCTTTCTTTCCCCACACCCTACACCCTACACCCTATTTTCAAGATAAAATAGAAAGCCGTTCTGCTAACCGGGGCGGTTTTATTCCATGCCTACCAATTTTGCTAAAACGCAGCAAACCCAGAATTTACTCAACAAGATTTCAGATGGGCACTGGATGGGAAAAGATTATTTTCCTATCAGCAATACGGTGATGGATTTAATCAATAATCCTAGAGAAAGTTTCTTTAATCTGCTCCAGATTAGAACGTTAACTCGATTAGAAGAAGATATTGGCAAACTCAACCTAGTCGAGGTGCTAGATGCGGTTTCACCAGAAATAGTTCAGACTTCTGCTTTAAGGTTTTTGACCAATGCGAATTCGGCTAATCAGGGGTACAACAGCAAGGTTTATCCTACGATGCAGGCTCAGTAGTCCGCAACGCGGACTGATTTAAGTCAAAAGCGTGTCGGTGAAGGTGTTGGTAGCTCAATAGTTGTCAATAAAGCGAGGCGATTTTCAACCATACGACTAATCCAACGTAGCAGTGTGTG
>JBFLZA010000742.1:0-4179 GCA_040756535.1 Cyanobacteriota bacterium | reverse complement strand
CACGGGGAGCGCAAGTTTCAGCAATGAGTGTAGAAGGGTCTACAGGATTGGCGGGTAGGTTAGCTAGTCCGGCAGTCGGATCAAGATTTAGGACGTTACTGGTGACTGTGCCATCTACTCCGAATTCCGAACTAGCATCGATGTCATTCGTCCTCAGAGTTGCAAAGTCTCGTTCTTCAATGTCGTAGAGGCGATTGGCGTCAAATTCAATCCTTCCTCCATTTCCTGCAAAGGCTTGAGCGCTGATGTTGTTGTCATTGAAAGGGGCAGCAATGATGTATCGGGTGTCAACTGAAACATTACCACCATCCCCAAAACCGATTCCTCGACCTGCCTCAGTGGATACTTGACTACCGTTAACCAACACCAAGAAATCCCCTGAGGTTAACTTAATGTTTCCACCGACACCTGAATTTGCGATCGCGCTAATTACCCCTTGATCTCTGAGAATGATGTCTTCTCGCATAGTAATTACTATGTCACCAGCTAAGCCTGACCCTTGATTGTCTACAGTCACTTTGGCTTCATCTCCTCTGAGAAATAGTGACCTAGCTTCGAGGATAATAGCACCACTGGTGTTGGTGCTTCCTGCTGCTACCCGGCTGGCGATGCCGCTTTCTGTGTCAGTGTAGCCTCCTCTAATGGAAATATCTTTTTCAGCCTCTACATATACGAGTCCAGCATTCCCCGCTCCTCCAGCCAAAGTCTCAGTAGTCAGTCCAGCATCATAATTAGGAGTGCTAGCGATAGAGAGCGACCCAACGCTCATCAGAATTGCACCAGCATCACCTGTTGCCTGCTCCCCAACAACACTACCAATGCCTCCTCCCCTCAGAGAAACATCATCGCGAGCCACGACAACCACAGCTCCGGCATTGCCGTTTCCTAAGGTACTGGTATTGAGTAAGGCACCATCGGTTAAGGAAAGTGTTCCAGTGGAAATCAAGATTGTGCCAGTGAGTTCGCCGCCCCTACCTGAGAGAACATTAAAGATATTGCCGGCAAACGGATTGGTAGTATCACCGCTTTGTGCAGCACCTGCCTCAATTGCCGTCCTAATCTCAGCGCCGCTTGCCAGAGATACAGAGTCTGTAGCTTCAATAAATATACTTCCGGCTGTCCCAAATCCAACAAGGGTAGTATCTATAAATCCACTATTAGAGAGGGAAAGAGCCCTAGTGCTGATTTGGATATCACCCGCCTTACCGCTAGCTCCAGAGCCAATTCGGCTAGAAATCGCGCTAAAGAAGGGTTGACCACCCACGAATCCCACTCCATCAATTGTGATAGTATCGCGGACATCAATTTTTACCGTCCCTGCATCTCCCTGACCTGGTTGTTGACCATTTTCATTACCACGAACTACGGTTTGCAACTGAGAACCACTGAGCAGGGAGAGTGATTCAGCCTTGATGTCGATCAATCCAGCATCGCCTACACCTCCAGGTTCCACATTACTGAAGATGTAACTACTATTGGTCAACGATACAGCTCCATCAGCTTCTACGCCTATAGCTCCAGCCCTCCCATTTCCAGAAGTACTGGTAATCATTTGAGCATTATCAGTCAAAGAAAGTGACCCCGTTTGGATCAGGATACCCCCAGCATCACCAGTCGCTCCAGATTCCACCTTGCTAAAAATTCCCGTGTCCTTACCTGCCAGGGAGACAGAGTCCTTAGCCTGCACAAATACAAGTCCAGCACTCCCAGTTCCAAAGGTACTGGTACTCACTTGAGCGCCATCAGTCAAAGAAAGCGACCCCGTCTCGATCAGGATAGAGCCAAAGAAATTGGCGCGATTGAGGACAGCATCAAATATATTGTCAGAATTACCAGTAGCTCCCGGATTTACGTCATTTTCAATCCGGCTCGACTGACTGACGCTCACTGTCCCTGTAGCACTGATTAAAATATTCCCTGCTTCAGGATTATCTGACCCAAAAGTCGAGCTTGGTGTCTTGCAAGACGAAGAACCCGTCCCTATCCCTGCACAAACAAGGCTGCTTCCCGAAAGCTCTATATTTTGAGCGTTGATTGCAATATCGCCACCACCTAGAGCGACGACATCAACTATAGCCTCATTGGTGAGCGATACATTGGCTCTTGCTACACCATCGGGAAACGTCAATCTCACATCGGGAAAATTTAATTGTGGGTTGCTGCCAGTAGTCAGTTCTTCAATCTTGACTTCCCCAGTCCCCGCTAATCCTCCCAACTCGATTCGACCCCCCAATGCCCGAACCGTTCCGCCATTTTCCAATCTCACATCGCCGCCTACTAAAAACAAATTCTGACCGTCGGGCACTCGCAGACCGTCTTTTAGGGTTGGCTCGGTAAGATTGGGTGCGATCGATTGATTGATAATTGAGCCAGGAGTTTGATTAAAGAAAAGTGCAGAAGGATTGACTCTCAGAACAGCCCCCGCCGGATCGACGGCTGAAGTCATAGAAAACTCTCCACCGTCTCCAAATCGAACAGCGCTTGCTGTTGTTCCGACAAATGAGCCGCCAATATCTAAGCGGGCATTCGGCCCAAAGATAATCCCACTAGGGTTTATCAAAAAGAGATTGGCATTACCCACGGCTCGAATCGTTCCTTGAATATCCGATGGAGAGCCGCCTGTCACTCGTCCAAAAATATTAGTGAAGCCAGCGACATCTGTGAAATTAGCACTCCCTCCAGCCGGTACGCTAAAACTACCGAAGCTGTGGAACACATTAATGCCAACCGGTCTGCCACCTGTGATGTCATAGGTAGTATCGTTTTGTATGACATTCGTCCCCAATGCAGTACCAGGATTAAGATCAGGTGTTACCTGCGCCCATGCGCGATTCCCGAAACCATCATGAAGCGCAACCATGCCGCAGGGAATCACGACGCTTAGTGCCCAAGCCGCTATCCCCAATCGCCTATCCGAAACGCGATCGCTACTGACCATACTGCTGGCTTTCACCTCAATGCACCTATGCCAGGTAATTGTAATCCTATTTCCCCAAAAGATTATTTAATTTAACAAATTTACTCCCTTAGAGAGAAGCAATATATCAAAAATTATATAACGAGCGATAATGACCTCTCTTTTCTGCACCAGCCGCTATCTCCAACATGATGGAGCAAACAGTAGTAGTCAGGCTCTTCAGCACTGACCTCTCCCCCATTGAGTCCCCAACATCTGCTTTCTCTGAATCTATATTGAGGATTAGTCTAAATCTTTCCTAGGAAAGATGCATAATTCTTATGTTTTATTATTTCCTACTTTATAGATAGTTCCATAAACGACAAGGGTTGCAAGGGTTTACAAAATCATTCCAGAGGTCAAAAATAAAAATACTCTAAATTAAAGCATATTAATCGCTTAGCGAGGACATACTTTGACTGAGGGATGGAAGTTGGGAGAGCTGTAAGTATAATTTTGAGGAATTCTACAAGAAGGTACTGATTGAATGCTTCAAAGCCCCTCCGCTTCAATCGGATATTCCTCTTTTTTTATATCTTGAGGAAGAGGCGTTAACCTCGACGGATTAGTTTTTCTCATTTCTTGACCAATGACTAATCCTATCCTTTAGACCTTTTTACGATTCAAAGCTGCGTTCAGAGGATTCACTCAAATCAGTTCTTCTGAAAAAGCTTGTTAGTTCTTATGCGGGAAAATTAAATTATGCAGTCAGTTTTTCAATCCACCCTAAACCGTACCCGCAAATCTCTGAATATTCTACTTGTAGAAGATGATTTTGAAGAAGCAGAATTAATTGAAGATTTATTAGTAGAAAACCGTGCATTACAGTCAATCAAATGTAAGCACGTTGAGCGCCTTGATAAAGCGTTAGATCTGTTAAATCAAGAAAACTTCGATGTTCTTTTATTAGACCTTTCCCTTCCTGATAGTCAAGGATTTGATACCGTCGCCAGAGTTAAAGAGTATGGCTTAAACATTCCTATCGTGGTATTGACAGGAAGAAATGATGAAGATTTAGCTCTACAAATTATTCAAGCTGGCGTCCAAGATTATCTGGTTAAAGGAAAAGTGGATAGCCAACTTTTGATTCGCTCCCTACGTTATGCAATTGAACGACAGCAAACGCAAGCCGCTCTACGACTCAGTGAAGAAAAATATCGCTCAGTGGTAAATAGCGTGAAGGAGGTTATTTTTCAAACGGATGGGAGCAGAAACTGGACATT
>JBFLZA010000741.1:0-4181 GCA_040756535.1 Cyanobacteriota bacterium | reverse complement strand
AGGGTGGAGTACGAAAATCAGAATGAAACAAGTGGGAACTCATCTGGTCGTTGACGCATGGGGAGCACCCGAAGACCTTCTTAATGACCCTGAGGGAATTCGCCGCGCCATAATGGATGCGATTGAAGCAGGAGAAGCAACCCTGATCGATTTGTGTGTACACCAGTTTAGTCCCCACGGAGTCACGGCTACAGCAACGTTGGCAGAGTCTCATATCGCCATACATACTTGGCCTGAGCATGGGTATTTTGCCGCTGATTTATTCTTTTGCGGTCGTGGCAAGCCAAGGGAAGCAATGGAACTTTTACAAACAGCCCTCAAAGCCAAGCAAGTCAGAATGAGAGAAATCCCGCGTGGCTTTGATAAAAGCTTCGATGTCAATGGTCGAGTGGAAGAACCGCTATATCAGACCGTTGGATAAGCTGTTTGTTCGTGATTGAAACATATAGAGTAATGGAGGGCAAGGCAGATGAAACCTTGCCCTTAACTATTTATAATCTAGGCAAGTGTCACAACCCCGAAAGGGAACAACCAGCAAGCCGAAGAAGTGATTCTTCGGAAGCCCCCACCATAATCTTTGATTTGGTGTGGGAGGATGTCACCCTTAAAGAACAAGCGTGTTGCTTGAGCTTCGCCCACTGCCGATCGCAGAGAGTGAGTTGTACGATCTAAGATATGTCAGTCGAACGGCGATCAACACTTGATCATCAGGAGCGCGATTGACGAACCAGACAAAGTTTCCTACAGGAGAAGAGCGTGTTAGAGACAATCTTTGTTTTTGTCTTAGGTTTGACACCACCAATTCTTTCTCTATGGATGATGAAAAGAGCCAAGGCCCGAATGCGAGCAAGGCTCTTGGCTGTCAGGCAGCAGCCAGTGGTTAGGGCACCACAACGAAATCAAATGCCTCCCGATCGCTACTACCTGGAAGGGGTTGGCTATTTAATCGGTGATATTACTTGCCAATTCAACGCTCGTTCTGCTTACATTCGGTGCGCTGTTAACCCGTCTGGCCCCTGTGAAAATTGTCTCCATTACCAACCGAAAGAGTAAAGAGTTGAAGTATCAATTGGGACTAGAGGCAATGGGAACAGTAGGACGCTTAGACAGAAAGTTCAAGCCTAAAAATAGAGCTGCAACCGAACCACAAACGCAAATATCTGCTGTTGAAATTCTTGGCAAAACCTCTTCTACAGGCACTAAGACAATTTCAACATTTTCTGTGACATCTAGCTGTTGCGTCCCAGAGGGATGGGCATTTTCTGCAATAAATAAATGAATTTTATTGGTATCTTTAACAGGATTGTCGTATAACGTTGCTAGCTGAACCAGTTGTTCAGCTACATACCCAGTTTCTTCTTCTAATTCTCGACGCGCTGCACTCAAGCCATTTTCGGTTTGGGGGTTGAAGCCACCACCAGGAAGTTCTAGTAAAATTTCGCTGACACCATGGCGGTATTGGCGAACAAAGACAATTTCTTGCTGCGGCGTAATGGCAAGTATCAAGACGATATCCGGTCTAACATTGATGAAAAAGTCATCGATAACTTGACCACTCGGTAACTCAACCTCATCCCGCCTAACTTTACACCAAGGATTGTCCAATACGAGCTGAGAGTTGAGGAGTTTCCACGGCTGTATAGAACTCATTAACTTTTGATAATCAAGATCAAGGGACTAATAAACATAACTTAAAGCATCTGGGAGTTATTTGTGATTTTAGGATGGCTCCAGCTCAAAAATAAAGGTTTTATAGTTCCTATAAAAAATTGAGCCAGGAAACATAAGAACCTGACTCAAGCTGCACCAAGTTGATCGGAAGGATGTATTATATGCTTTTCTTTATATCGTTACAGACTCGTTAAAAAGCCAAACAAACCGTGTCCACTGATTGCTTCTAATGCCAACAGAGAAACAAAGCCAATCATCGCTAGACGACCATTAACGACCTCAGCATTGGGCGTAAAACCAGTGCGAGTATTTTCTTCAACGTACACCTTTGGCTCAATGGCAAAGTTATTCAATTTGCCTTGGTCGTCTACGATCGCTCCATTGCGGCTCATGTTATTTTTCCCTTCTATCGTTGTTTATCCTATGTAACATAACTTAACAAGTTTATTGAGTTTTGTAAAGTAACTTGGAGTGAAACCCACGAAAATTATGCGTATTGGCGTTGAAACCTTCACGGTACACAAGCGGTTTCCCTTAACCATCAGTCGTGGCACAACCTCCCAAACCACCAATGTTTGGGTACGGATCGAGCAGGAGGATATCGAGGGATGGGGAGAAGCTTCTCCGTTTTCCATTCGTAAAGAAGCAATCGATCGAGATTCTCCAGTGCGGCAAAGTACTGAGAAACTTGTAGAAGCACTACAGATTGTCGTCCCTATGCTGGAGGCATTTCGTCCTTGGGAGCGACAGAAGATCGAGCGGGTGTTAGTAGAAGCCGGAATCCCGTCAGCCGCTTGGGCCGCGATCGATTTAGCTTTACACGATTGGTTGGGGAAGCGAGTGGGAATGCCGCTATGGCAGCTATGGGGGTTGGACTGTCGCCGGATCGTACCAACATCTGCGACGGTTGGGATTAATTCCCCAGAAGGGGCAAGGCAACGAGTGCGTGACTGGCTCCCTTTAACGGGTGGCAGTACGCTGAAAGTCAAACTGGGTGCTCCAGAAGGGATTGCCGCTGATCAAGAGATGTTACTGGCCATTCGAGACGAAGCCCCCCAAGCCCAACTGAGTGTAGATGCCAATGGGGGTTGGAGTTTGGATGAGGCGATTGGGATGTGTGCATGGTTGGCTACGCTGGGAGTTAAGCACGTAGAACAGCCACTCGCTGTAGGGAACGAGGAACTATTGCCGATGCTGTATGAGCGATCGCCTTTACCGATTTTTGTCGATGAAAGCTGTTTTACAAGTAGCGATATCCCTGCTTTAGCTGATCGCGTACATGGGATTAATATCAAACTGATGAAATCAGGCGGTTTAACTGAAGCGATACGGATGGTGCATACCGCAAGAGCTTGCGGATTACAGGTGATGTTCGGTTGCTATTCCGACAGCACCCTGGCGAATACAGCCGCATCGCACCTTTCGCCGTGGGCAGATTATATAGATCTCGACAGCCATTTAAACTTAGTGGATGACCCCTTTATGGGTGCCACTGTGCAAGATGGGCGTTTAATTCCAAACAACTTACCAGGACTGGGAGTGCAACACCGTGCGTCTAACCCCTAACCATCGCGTTGCTGTTTTGCTGCATGAAGGAATTCGCGGTTCTAACGGGAAAACGGGACTGACGTTTTTACGTTATGGGGAAGCTTCCGTTGTCGCCGTTATTGATCAGCAGTGTGCGGGAGAGTCGCTCTCTCAACTCACGGGTATCCCCTGTGATGCGCCGATTGTGGATTCGGTGGCGAACTCGCTAGCTTATCAACCGGATGTTTTAGTAATTGGGATTGCCCCATCTGGGGGAATCTTACCAGAGGCGTGGTGGCAGGAGGTGAAACAGGGAGTAGCCGCAGGGTTATCAATTGTTAATGGGTTGCATACCCCGTTGGCATCTGACCCAGAATTAAAACAGTTACTGCGAAAAAGTCAGACAATTTGGGATATTCGTCAGGAACCCGCAGGATTAAGTGTAGGCAGTGCGCGGGCGCGATCGCTTTCTTGTAAACGTGTCTTAACCGTTGGCACAGATATGAGTGTAGGCAAGATGTCTGCGAGTTTGGAGTTGCATCGCGCTGCCCAGTTTAAAGGTATACGCTCAAAGTTTCTGGCAACAGGTCAAGCCGGTATGATGATTTCTGGGGAGGGAATTCCTCTAGATGCCATCCGTGTAGACTTTGCTGCCGGAGCGGTGGAGCAATTGGTCATGCGCTATGGTCATGATTACGACTTGTTAGTTGTAGAGGGGCAAGGTTCGCTGTTGCATCCCGGTTCAACGGCAACTCTACCATTGATTCGCGGCACTCAACCCACGGGATTGGTTTTGGTGCATCGAGCAGGACAAACCCACATCCGCAATCACGAGCATGTACCGATTCCGCCGTTGCCGGAAGTGATCCAGCTTTACGAGACAGTCGCTAAGGCGGGGGGGGCGTTTGCATCGGTGAAAGTGGTTGCGAACCCACTGAAAACGGGACACATAGAGGGGAGATCGGCTGAGCGTGCGAACGAGC
>JBFLZA010000740.1:0-4184 GCA_040756535.1 Cyanobacteriota bacterium | reverse complement strand
CCAGAACATCCCTTGACACCGCAGGTTACCACAGCAGACCGGAAAGCGGCGGTTGATGCCTTTATTCAAGAAGTTTCGGAAGAAAGCGAACTAGAAAGAACCGCTGAAGATAAACCGAAGCGCGGGATTCCTACGGGTGGGAAGGCAATCAATCCGTTTACTGGGGAAGAAATTCCCATTTGGATTGCTGACTACGTGCTGTACGAGTATGGTACGGGTGCCGTGATGGGCGTGCCTGCTCACGATACCAGGGATTTCCAATTTGCCACAGAGCAAAAGTTGCCGATTAAAGTAGTGATTGTTCGGGCTGATGCGGCTGATGCCAAGGTTGCCCCGAAGCAGGCTTACACTGACCCAGGTATTGTGGTGAATTCTGACCTATTTAACGGGATGGAATCCACTCATGCCAAGGAAGAAATTATTAAATATGCCGAACAACAAAAATGGGGGAAAGCCCGAATCCAGTATCGCCTGAGGGATTGGTTAATCTCACGGCAACGGTATTGGGGGGCCCCGATTCCAGTGATTCACTGCCCGAATTGCGGGATAGTGCCGGTGCCGAAAGCAGATTTGCCAGTGGAGTTGCCGGAAGATGTGGAATTTAAAGGAGGTCGTGTTTCGTCCTTAGCGCAACTCGAAGGTTGGGCAGATATGCCTTGTCCGACTTGTGGCACGAAAGCGAAGCGGGAAACCGATACGATGGATACGTTTATCGATTCCTCGTGGTATTTCTTGCGCTTTACTGACGCGCAAAATGACAAGCAAGTGTTTGACCCTGCAAAAACGAATGACTGGATGCCAGTTGATCAATATGTGGGGGGAATTGAACACGCGATTTTGCACTTATTGTACTCGCGGTTCTTTACTAAAGTATTGCGCGACAGGGGCTTGCTCAACTTCGACGAACCGTTCCAACGCCTGTTAACCCAGGGCATGGTTCAGGGGTTAACCTACATTAATCCCACAACCGGAAAATATATTCCTTCAGCACAGGTAGACCCTAACGACCCCAAAGACCCAGAAACAGGGGAAAAGCTGGAAGTCTCCTACAAAACGATGTCCAAATCTAAGTATAACGGCGTCGCACCGGAGGCTGTGATTAACAAGTACGGTGCCGATACGGCCCGGATGTTCATCCTGTTTAAGGCACCGCCGGAAAAAGATTTGGAATGGGATGAAGCGGATGTAGAAGGACAGTTCCGCTTCCTCAACAACCGAGTTTGGCGTCTAGGAACGGAATTTACCGCTCAGCAGTCAGCAACAGGAACAGAACTCTCCAAAATCGAAAAGGACTTACGACGAGCTATCCATACGGCTATTAAAGCAGTTACTGAGGATTTAGAGGGCGAGTATCAATTCAACACGGCGATTTCGGAGTTAATGAAACTGAGCAACGCTTTGCTCGATGCTAACTGCAAAGATTCACCCGTGTACGCTGAAGGGATTGAAACTTTGTTGTTGCTCTTAGCCCCCTTTGCACCTCACATTGCTGAGGAGTTGTGGCAGAAAATGGGTAAGGCAGAATCAGTCCATGCTCAAGCTTGGCCTAAATATGACCCGGATGCCTTGGTTGCCGATGAAATTACCCTCGTAATTCAAATTATGGGTAAGACTCGCGGCACGATTCAAGTTCCAGCGCAGGCGGATAAGCAAGCGTTAGAGCAGTATGCCCGTGAATCGGAAGTCGCCCAGCGTTACATTGAGGGCAAGGAGATTAAGAAGGTGATTGTGGTGCCTGGGAAGTTGGTAAATTTTGTGGTGAGTTAAAGAGAATTTGCGATCGCTCCCAGGAAAATTAACAGGTATAGGGTGGGCAATGCCCACCCTACTTTATAGTTAATTTACGAATTCTCTAGCAAGAATTTTACTGAGGTTATTACTCGATTAATCGCTAAACTTGATGATGAATATTCTTCTTTGAATGTCAACTGTTAACTGCAAATTTACCAAAACTTAGTTATAATAATAAGTTTCTTTATTCGGTAAATTGCTGCCATCGCATCAATTCCATAACTGTTATAACTGATTTAATGGTTGTTTATTTCAAGGCAGTGTAGCTTTTTTTACTCAACTATTCAGTTCAGTAAAAGCTATTCAATAACCTAAATTTTATTCTATATCGAAAAGATTTAGGTTGTTTTTCATTTGCCTGAAGTCAACCTCAACATCTAGTTTTTTGGATGAGTAAATCTCATGATTCCTTCAAAAGAATTGACCCAATTTTCCGTAACTACTGCGGCAGTATTAATATCCCTGGGAATCGGACGCACGGCTCAAACCGCAAAAGATACCTACTTGATTATGGGGAATCAACCTTTTTCTACTAACTCCCTATCCTCTGGGGCTGAGGCTGAAGCTGAGGCTGAGGCTGAAGCTGCGGTTGAATCTGCCAGGAGACATTTGGCTACAGTTGACAATTCTATAGAACCGGAGTGGCTCTTAGATGTTCCCGGTAGCAATCAACATTTCGGGATGGGATTGACCGACCAAGAAAGAGAAAGTATTTTGAAGCGCTTCAGTGGAAAAAACATAACTTACACTCAGGCAGCTCTCAACGAACCTATTATTCAAGGACTCGCAGGTGCAGAGAAAGGGATACGCGGGTACAGTATTCAGAGGGGCAGCCAAACCCTGACTGAATCTGAGCCAGTAAATCTGCGATTCCGTGGGGGTCTCAAAGCGTTGGACGACACCCGTCCGGAGGCGGACTTGGGAACGCATGACGCTCAAGCTTTTGCAGACCAATATATGGTAGGCGAGAATCATACTACTATGAATGTGCAGGAACATAAAGCGGACAATGATGCATCCAATGCTTACATAACAGCTCGCCGGATTGCCAAAAACGTCAACAATGCTATTATTTCCAAAATTTCTTCTGTGTTGAATGTTCAAAGCGAGCGAGCTTGTCACTAGACAAGATAGTGAAGTAAACGCCTTTTTTAGGTATCAAAATCTCGATCGCTCAATTATCATTCCCCAGTAAGAAATAATGTAGACGCTACTGACTGCTACTCCAGGCAAAACTGACCCGGAAATCGTTTTCCTCATCATAGACATAGCCACTCTGAATCCAACTGCTTCACTCTTGTCAAGTCTGGACTTACTCAAACTACCGAAACAAGCTTTTATTCGCCACATTTGCTTGAGAATCAATGCTACAGCTTGAACTTACAGCATTATCCCTATAAAGGTAGAAATTGGGCTGATTTTTGTCAATGTTGTAGCAGAAATTTAGAGTACGACCCTATCCTCCTTGTGCTTCGAGCTAACAATAGCGCAGATCAAATTAGCATCCGCCTGTTGAGTGGCATCAAGAAGGTGTAACCGAAACAAAAAAATTACTAGATTTGGGATCAGTTTGTTGCAGCCTTTGTGTAAGGGATGGAGCTTGCTATTCGCTGTACAATCTATGATGAATTTGAAGACAATTTATTCTCTTTCAGCGTTTTTGGTAGGGGGGCACTGTCTACAGAAGAAGAATAAGCTGATTGCGAGCGTTGGGTGTATTGCCCACCCTACAACTTTGATTGAAGCTGTAGGGGCACAGCAATGCTGTGCCCTTACCCTTGATGTGTTCATTTAAACGGATTCGATATCATTCCTCGACGCGATAACCGAACTCTGCTAGTTGCAGGCGAGATTGCCGCCATTTGGGCACTACTTTGACGAATAATTCTAGGTAAACTTTACCAGCAATTAATTTTTGCATTTGTTCGCGGGCAGCGCTGCCAATTTTTTTGAGCATACTGCCCCCTTTACCAATCAAAATTCCCTTTTGGGAGTCGCGTTCAACATGAATTGTGGAGAGAATACGAGTAATTTTTGGTTCTTCTTCAACGATATCAATTGTAATGGCTACGGAATGAGGCACTTCTTCACGAGTCAAGAGCAAGATTTGCTCTCGAATTAATTCTCCCATGATGAACCGTTCCGGTTGGTCGGTGACGAGGTCGGGGGGATAATAGTATGGCCCTGGTTCTAGGCTATCTATTAATAATTGCTGTAGTGTGTCGAGTCCTTCTCCTGTGAGGGCAGAAAATTTTGTTATCTGCCAGTTGTGAGGGGTCGCGAGTTCAGTGTAACTTTGATCAATTGACTCCCTATTGACTGCCTTTTGTCGCCCCTTGGGAAGGGAAGATGAGAGTTCTTGATCTGGGGAGGGTTGTATGTCAGCTTTATTA
>JBFLZA010000739.1:0-4196 GCA_040756535.1 Cyanobacteriota bacterium | reverse complement strand
AGCCTTGTCCGTCGTCTTTGACTTGCAAGCGACACTGAGCATTGTCATAGACTAACTCAATTCTAATTTCATTCGCGTTAGCATATTTGATTGCATTGGTCAGTGCTTCTTGTCCAATCCGCAGCAAGTTATTTTCCACCTCGGCGGGTAAGGAATAGGCGACCCCCTGAATTGAGTAAATGAGATCCGTATTGGTCGCCACTCTCATCTGGTTTACCAGCCGCTCTAGGGCACTGGATAAATCACCTTCTTCTAGCAACTGGGGACGCAGTGCTGTTACCGAGCGACGTGCCTCAGTCAGTCCGGTGCGGGCTAGTTCCTCGATTGTGTCTAAATGGGCTTGGGTGGCTTCTGCATCATCGGTTAGCACTTGAGTTGCTGCATCAACCTGGATGAGAATGCCTGTAAACGCCTGAGCGAGTGTGTCGTGAATCTCGCGTGCCATGCGGTTACGTTCTTCCAAGATCGAGGCTGCTTCTGCTTGCTTTTGCAGCGTGATATCTCGCGCCAGCCAAATCACCTGTTCGTGCCGAATCGGGGCAATGCGAGCCGAAAACCAGATCTCTCGTCCAGCGATCCACAGACTGTATTCAACGGTGAGTATCTGTTGGGTTTTCACCACCTGCTGAATATAACTCAGGAATTCATCAGCTTGTTCTTTGGCAAAAAGTTGATGCAGTGTTTTGCCAATACCCTCCTCCCTACATAACAACTCTCCATAGGATGGATTTCCTGGGATTGCGTCGATCACTTGCCCTTCAGTAGTGAAGATGAAAAGCGGATCGGGAATGGTTGAAAAAAGCGCCCGCAGCTCTGCTTCAGAGGCTTGCAACGCGACTTCTGCTTGTTTGCGATCGTCGATATCCGTATAAACTCCTACCCCTCGGATGGGTTCACCAGATTCATTCCGAACAATTTTGCCGACAGAAAGAATCCATTTCCACTGACCATCCCGGGTACGATGGCGAAACTCTGCTTGATAGTTGGGCACTTCTCCAGTAATACAAGCATTGTAAGCTGCAACCACTGATTCTCTATCGTCAGGATGCAAACTCTCAATCCACGTAGATTTGGTCACATAATATGTTGCTGGATCGTAGCCCAGCATTAAAGCGTATTCTGGGTTAATCACGACTTCTTCAGTTTTGATATTGAGATCGTAGAGTCCTTTATTTGAAGCGGTTAATGCTAAGCGTAGTCGTTCTTCACTCGTTTGTAGAGCTTCTTCTGCTTGTTTAAGATCGCTAATATCCGTAATCACCCCTTCGATGTAGTCATCGCTTGCATTCAGATAAGAAGAGAAAAGCACCCAAAACAGCGTCCCATCTCGTTTTCGCCCCTGTGCTTCATAGCTTCGCACTTCCCGATCCCGCTTCAGCAACTCAAGGAATTGTTGGCGATCGCTGGGATTGACATAATAGTCTGTGGCGTGTTCAAGCCCAATCATCTCCTCTGGTGAATCAAAGCCAAGCAGATTGGCATAGCGTTGATTGGCATCGAGAAGTAATCCATCCGAGAGGCGGGTTCGGAAAATGCCAACCTGTGAGTTTTCAAAGATATTGCGGAACTTAGCTTCACTGCGTTGTAATGCCTCTTCTGCTTGCCTACGCTGGGTGGTGTTGTTGCCCACCGATAAGATTTCAACGACCTCTCCCTGTTCATTGAAGATGGCTTGATTGGACCAAACAACCCAAACTCGCCGACCGTCTCGACACAGGTTTTCACCCTCGCCTTGTGGGTACAGTTGAGGATTACGAAGTAAATCGTGAACCAATGGTTTGACATCGCGTCCAGAGGTTTCGATGTCTGGAATGATGGTTTCAAATAAGGTTCGCCCTACAATTTCATGTTCTTCATAGCCCAGTAATTTCACTCCATAATCGTTGATGTAATGAATCCGTCCTTGCGTGTCATAGCGAATGATGACTGAATTCGCTGTTTGCAACAGGTTGCGATAATTTGCTTCACTTTGTCTCAATGCGGCTTCGGTTTGTTGACGTTCCGCGATCTCCTGCTGCAAGGCTTGAGTTTGCGCTTCTACTTTTCGTTCCAGCGTTTTGGTATAGTCTGCTAATTGTGCATACAACCGAGCATTTTCCAGTGAAATTGCTGCCTGAGCCATCAACAGTTTCAGGACTTGCAAGCGATCGCTAGTAAACACTCCGGTACTGAGATTGTTTTCCAAATAAAGTATGCCAATCAGCTGATTTTGCTTGAGAATGGGCATACACAGGAGCGATCGCGTCTGTTGGTATTGAATATAAGGATCAGTTGAAAAAGACGATTCGCTGACTGCATCATCAAACACCAGAGTTTCTTGAGTGCGTTCTACCGAGTGAATGACGGAAACAGGAATCGTTGCACAGTCGGCAACAGCAAACTTTTCTAGGTCACACTGTCTACTTCCGCTGCATTGAGCCACCACAGTAAGTTGATCCTCTTCTAGGAGAACCAGAGTACCAGTTTCGGTTTCTGCATTTTCGATTACTACGTGCATCAACGTGGCAATCAGTTGATCGAGATAGATCATTAAACTCTCCCCGACGAAGGACTGTCAGCTATCTCCCAAAGTATATCGCTTGCCAAAATTCAGAAAATTAAGCTTCTGGGTGGATTTTTGAAGGTTTTCCAATGACTACGTTTCAGTGGCAGCGGGGGGTAAGGTTCCAGGCGACCCAAAGTCTCGTCGCCAATCTCGGCAGAAATGCGATCGAATAATTCGATGTCCAGTGGGTTTGCCCTTTCTTGCGTTCTGACTGTGGCAACCAATCGAGCAAAGGCGCTGGGCGCAGCAACGACTAATCCCCGTGCTTGCTTATTCCCGATCGCGGTAAAAACGTGAGGTGTCCCTGCCGAAATCATGACCGTTTCACCTGGGCTTAGCTCAATTTTTTGTTCATCCATCCAGACAGTAAGCTCTCCAAAGGTTTAAAATCAAGGATTTGTCAAAGTTATCAGTCGTGACGTATTTCACGACACTTAATACCGATAACTCACACTTCTGGTATTAGGAAGTAGGCTGTAATGACGGGCGTTGCATAATTAGAATATGAAATCAGGGTAAGAGCGATGCAATGTCCCGAATGTAGCTCAACCAGCATCAGTAAGAACGGTAAGCAAAGAGGTAAACAAAATTACCTCTGTAAAGCCTGTCGGCGACAGTTCATCGAAACCTACGATCCGCCTTCTGGCTATGGCGATGAGTTTAAGCGCGAATGTCTCAGAATGTATGTCAACGGCATGGGATTTCGAGGTATCGAACGAGTTAAAGGCGTTCACCACACCCCCGTCATTACTTGGGTCAAACAAATCGGTGAATTGTTACCCGATGCCTATGACCCAGACGTTCCGCCTGAAGTCGGTGAATTGGATGAACTGGAGACATTTGTTGGCTCCAAAAAACAAAGTTTGGCTGTGGACTGCCGTTGACCACTTCAGACAAGGGATTTTAGGGTGGGTTCTGGGCGACCATAGTGCTGAGACGTTTCGACCGTTGTGGGCGCTCGTTGCGACTTGGCAGTGTTACTTTTATGTCACCGATGGTTGGTCTGTTTATCCGGAATTCATTCCCCAAGGAGACCAAATTGTGAGCAAGACCTACATGACCCGAGTTGAGGGAGAAAATACACGCTTGCGACACTACCTAGCTCGTTTGCATCGCCAGACATTATGCTACCCCTCTTCTGTCACTTTCCGGAATAAGCAAGTAGTAAACAACTAAAATTATCCAGAAGCGAAAAAAGGTTTAAATTGGTTCATAGTAGAAATTAGGTGATTAAATCCCCGCAACAAATGAGAATTTGGAAAAACCTCTAGCCAGGGATAAATCAACCAAAATAGCAAGAGAGGTTGGACAATTAAGCGAAAATTATTTAAAGTATGCTTCCATCCGGAATCATGATTCCATTGTTTATGATTAGAAAAATCTACACAACTAATACAAATACTGTCTTGTAGATTTGTGGCAATTTGGAGAGATTGATTTAAGGATAATAAAGGTGGAGAACTTAAACTAATCATTGTGTATACCGAAAAAATAATTTCCCACCATCTCTCAATATGGTGAAAATTAGTAAATCTATAATCTGTCCAGCCTAATTCCTGTTTACATTGCCGAAACCCATATTCTACCCATGTTCTTAATCCATAGAGGTCGCCTAAAGTTTTCTTGAGATTTCCTTGAAGATTCGTCATGA
>JBFLZA010000738.1:0-4212 GCA_040756535.1 Cyanobacteriota bacterium | reverse complement strand
ACTCGGTAAACCTGGAGCGGGTAAAACCACCTTCTTACAATATCTTGCCGTTCAGTGCAATCAAGGTCATTTTCAATCCCATCTCCTCCCTGTTTTCATCCCGCTGAAAAATTTTGCTGAGGATGCTCTGGATGAAGGAAATTTCAGTTTATTAGACTATATCAATCAAGAGTTTGACCGCAGTGGCGTCTCAGAAGAAGAAGTCGAAACCTTGCTCACTCAAGGCAGACTTTTAATTTTGCTGGATGGCTTAGATGAAGTGTCAGAAGCCGCCAATGATGAAGTGATCAAACAGATTCGCAAACTCTCTGACAAGTATTATAAAAATCAGGTCGTTATCACTTGCCGCATCGCAGCTCAAGAATACAGGTTTCGAGGATTTACCGAGGTTGAGATTGCCGACTTCAAACCCGCGCAAATTGAAACCTTTGTAAAAAAGTGGTTTGTGGCAGTTGCCAGGAATTCTCCAGAAGCAGGATGGCACAAGGCGTCTATATTTCTGGAACAGATGGCACTTCCAGAAAATCAGCAAATCAGAGAACTCGCGACTACACCTGTTTTGCTCAATCTCACCTGCTTGGTGTTCCAGGCAAAGGCGGATTTCCCCGTCAAACGCTCTGACCTATATAAACAAGGGCTTGACCTTCTGCTGGTTCGCTGGGATGAAGCCAGAGGCATTAAGCGAGATGAAGTTTATCGTAATTTATCCTTGCCCCACAAACTCCAGTTGCTGAGTCAGCTAGCTACGATTACCTTTTCGCAAGGAGAATATTTCTTTAAAGAAAGCACGATCCAGCACCTAATCGCTGACTACTTACGGACTTTACCGAACACTCAAGTTGATGAGTCTGCCCTTGAACTCGATGGACTGGCTGTCCTGAAATCGATAGAGGTACAGCATGGATTATTAGTAGAGCGGGCACGGGGAATTTACTCTTTCTCTCATTTGACATTCCAAGAGTATTTTACAGCGAGAGCGATCGCGACTGGCACCGACCTGTCGCTGCAACAATTAGTAAGGCACCTTACAGAAAAACGCTGGCGAGAAGTGTTTTTACTGACAGCACAGATGTTGCCAGATGCTGATGACCTTTTGCAGTTGATGAAGCAACAAGCTGACGCATTAGTGTCTGCTCCTCAAACACCCATTAGTGCAACGGTAGCCCCAGCACGTAGCGAATTGCGGCAAAAGGCAGGGACATTAGCTGCCAACCTCACTTCAAGTATTACTACGGCAGAGGAGACATTACAAGACCTTCTCAACTGGGTGAGGCAAAAATCTCTTGAAGTTGAGACATCCTACAGCCCTGCTGCTGTCCGTGCTTTTTACTTAACCCTTGCCCTTCCCTGTGAACATCGACTTGCCCGAGATCAGGCTTTAGCGTTGGCGATTGATCGCAAATTGGCAGGTGTAGTAAGTGGGGACTTAGCCCTAGATTTGGCTCTAACTCATGCTTTGGCTGTTGCCTTAGCTCTGACTCCAGAACTGTTTTACAATCGACTCAATTCTCTTCACCTTGCTCTTGACCTTGACCACTTGACCAGGAATATACCGATAGGCAACTTAATCCGGCAACTGAAAAACCAGTTACCTGGCTCCAACACTGATCGAGAAAGCGCGAAACAATGGTGGATGCTTAACGGCGCATCTTGGGCATCTCAATTCAGAGCTGTAATGATTCAGTATCGCTCTATTGGTCATGAATGGCATTTGAGCGAGCCCTCTCAACTCTTGTTAGAGCAATATATTCATGCCAATAAGTTAATAGTAGACTGCCTCAACAGTAATAGACAGATAGGTCAAGAGGTTCGGCAGGAGATAGAGGAGAAGTTATTGTTGCCCATCGGGCAAATGTAGCCCTATATACTCTAGTTAACTCTATCGAGTGCTAGAAGAAATTCGCGTAGTGAGCGGCTAAACTGTTGCAGCTATTCTTTTTTGGTTGTAGCCCTTGTCCGATATCTACTTACTCTCCCCAAACGATTGGTTGCCTCTACTGGGTCGGCTTGGTGCTGCCTTGATTGCCGGGGCAATGATCGGTATTGAGCGTGAAATCAAGGATAAACCTGCTGGGTTAAGAACTTATATGCTGGTAAGCTTTGGTTCTGCCCTCTTTACTCTCATCCCGATCTTGCTCGGTGCTGCTGAGCAAAGTGCTGATGCTCTCTCCCGTGTGATTCAGGGCATTGCTGCTGGTGTGGGTTTTGTGGGAGGAGGGGTAATCTTACGACAATCTCAATCGCCCAGTGACGGAGTTAGAGTTCGTGGTTTGACCTCAGCGGCTGCCATTTGGGTGTCAGCTGCTTTAGGGGTTGCTGCTGGCGGTGGATTGTGGCAACTGAGCTTAGTTGCTGCTGGACTAACGTTGGTGGTTCTGAGGATAGTTAAAAAACTAGAGAGTTATCTATAACCGCACTCTGGCTAAACCTATCATTACTTATGCACAACGGCACCACTGATTAGCAATTTCTGTGTAGGCTTTGGTTGCTGCTTCAATTTTCGAGATGAAACAGAACTCATCCGTCTTATGTGCCATCGTTGGCTCTCCTGGACCGAGAATGATAGTGGGAGGATGAGCATAAGCTGGAGTAAGGACAGAGGCATCAGAGAAGTAAGAAGCTCCTGCCGCTACAGGACGCTCTCCTAAATAAGGTTCCATGATGTCAAAAACTTTTTGAACCCACTCGTGGGTGTGGTCAGTGGCAATGCTACTCGCTTGTTCCAAGTACCTGATTTCCACTTCTTCTCCTAAGTGAGATTGCAATCTTTGGCGAATCTCCTCGTGGTCTTGTCCAGGAATGGTGCGAATATCTATCCCTATTGTTACCTGGTCAGGAACAGAGTTGATATTCTGCCCTCCGTGAATCGTGCCGATGTTGAGAGTCGGCTTGCCTAAAACCGGATGAGGAGCAACTTGAAAATCGAAGTTCTGGAGTTTGATAATTGCGTCAGCAGCTTTATGAATGGCGTTATCCCCTAATTGGGGCATGGAAGCGTGCGCGGTGATGCCTAATGTCCGAATTTCAAACCGAACCGCACCTTTGTGACCAATCCACGGATAGTTAGACGTGGGTTCACCGACAACAATCGCTCCAGCTTCCCCAAGTACATTGCCCAGTTGGGCAAGATGATACGCACCTTGGCAGCAGGTTTCTTCACCAGCAGTGAATACTAAGGTAATACCCGCTGTTTCCATCGGATGTTTAGCCAAACGCAAAGCGGCAAGAACCATCGCAGCTACACCGGCTTTCATATCTGTGGCTCCCCTGCCGTAAATTTTGTCGCCATCCGTTTCACCCTGGAATGGGTTTTTACGCCAAGCAGCTTTTCCCAGAGGCACGGTGTCAATATGCCCAGTGAAACACATAGGAGCCTTATTCCCACCACTGCTTAGACGTGCGATGATGCTGGTTCGGTTGTGGTCGAACTCATAGGAATTGGTCTGGAAGCCAGCAGCTTCTAAGAGTTTGCCCAAGTATTGTACACAATTACGTTCTTGACCAGGAGGATTAGTTGTGTCGAACAAGAGTAATTTGCGCGTCAAAGCGAGGGGATTCAAATCAGATTCCATCTGTTTGCTCTTGACTTGAGGAACAATCTTGTCAGTTATTAAAGCAGTTCTCCTGGAAATTGCTCTCTGAAGATCGCAAAGATTTTGTATGTTACTCAAGATTTGAGAAGATTGGGGAAATTCTGAAGCGATCGCCGACAAATAGCTAAATGCAGTAACAAAAAGCTGCTTCCTTATCTTTCCTAACTCACTTCTATAACTAACAGGGTATCCTTTACTTACGAGTGATTTTAGTCGTTGGCATTTGCAGACGAGTTCAATTTTTCAGTTGCTAAGCGACGATCCTGCCAGACTTGCAGACTGAAAATACAGGCAAATAACCAAACTAAACCAGCCGCATACCCAGCCACAATATCTGTAGGCCAGTGAACGCCCAGATAAAGCCGACTCAGACCAATTCCAGTCACGAGTACAATCGTCAAGCCGATAATCCATCCCCGCCACTGAGGGAATTTAGTACTCAACAAGTAACCAATCATGCCGAAGATGACCAAGGATATCATGGCATGACCACTGGGAAAACTGTACTGACGGACATCCACAATTCGTTCCCACAACTCGGGACGTGCTCTACCAAAGAGAATTTTGAGCAAATTGTTTAACACCGCTGCTCCGACGGCTGCAATAACCAGGATTGTCG
>JBFLZA010000737.1:0-4216 GCA_040756535.1 Cyanobacteriota bacterium | reverse complement strand
CCCTCCTTGGTTCTTAGGTTGGCACTGTTTTCCAGTGGTACAGAGAACTATTTTAGCCTCTATCTACTTTATATTACTCAATACATTTCTTCCTCCCACAGCTAAGAAAGTAAATTGTTGCGACAAAAATCGACCCAGAAAGACTGGTTTCACCATTAAAATGAGTAGGGTTAACGTTACTTAACACTTGTCGTGACGACACAGGCAATCCAAGAAACGGCAACCCAACCCATCCCAGGGACGTTCTGGCAATGGCGAGGGCAATCGATTTACTACGTAAAAGCCGGACAAAAGCGATCGCAACGCCCACCCTTACTCCTCATTCATGGCTTTGGCGCGTCTACAGACCACTGGCGCAAAAACATAGCCGAACTGAAGCAGGATTTTGAAGTTTGGGCAATAGATCTGTTAGGGTTTGGGCGTTCTGCTAAACCTGATTGGCAGTATGGAGGCGACTTGTGGCGAGACCAGTTGCATGACTTCATCAACGATGTCATTGGTCAGCCCGTCGTATTGGCAGGAAATTCTTTAGGTGGCTATTCAGCGCTGTGTGTTGCTGCCCAGCGTCCTGCTGCTGCTGTGGGTGTAGTTCTGCTCAATAGCGCTGGCCCCTTCACCGATACCAAGGTGCCCAAACCCAAGAGCCCCTTACAACAATTCGTCAATGACCTTTCTCGGTCTGTATTGCTGCAACCTTGGGCAAGTTATCTCTTATTCCAGTACGTGCGGCAACGCTCAATGATTCGCAAAACGCTTTCCCAAGTTTATCTCGACCCAAGTGCCGTCACAGACCAACTGGTAGAAGAGATTTATCGTCCCTCCTGCGACCCTGGTGCTCATAAGGTGTTTGCCTCGGTCTTCCGGTCACCCCAAGGTGAAAATGTTGATGTGTTGTTAAAGCAGCTATCCTGTCCGCTCTTGCTGTTATGGGGAGAAGCTGACCCTTGGATGAATGCCAAAGAGCGAGGAGCTAAGTTCCATCAGTACTATCCCCAACTGACAGAACACTATCTCAAAGCTGGGCACTGCCCCCATGATGAGGTACCAGAGCAGATCAATGCGATTCTAAAAGATTGGGTATTTGCGATCGCTTCTACCGATGTATCTGAAATCGCCAGCGCTTAAATTTTCATTGGCAAAAAATAACCTCCGTCACTGAGTGTAATACTACGAGGAAAGTAAAACGATAAAAATGAGCTGAGCAACTGCATATAAGACCTACAAGCGAAACCCTTATAGGAGAGGTATTTCGGCGGTTTTTCTCTTCATGGGCTGGGGCTTTGAACTTGCAAAAAATGCTTTTTCTCAAGAATCCTCGCGGTATTACAAGTCTTACTGATATCTTGAGGAAGTTCCCCATTCTCTGGACGTTTTCCCCGCTTCCCCAGCCACTTACTGTGGCATCTAAAGGTAGCGGGGAAATTCATATTAAAAAGAGTTGCTTTAGCTCGATATCGTAAAATAAACCGCTAAGTTTGATTTACAGATTTCTGTAGCTTTTTACAAGCGGTGTGATTATGGAACTGTACTTGATTCGCCACGGCATTGCTGCTCCCAGGGAAGATTACGCCAAGGATAAGGAACGCCCACTCACCGATAAGGGGCGTCAAAAAACAGCTAAAGTCGCCAAACAACTCTACAAGCAGAACCTACGTTTTGACCTAATTTTAACCAGTCCTTTAGTACGGGCACGCGAAACGGCTGACATTCTCCAAGATGGAGGTTTGGCTTCCCAGATTGAAGAATTTACCGCTTTAGCTCCTGATGGTGATATTCAAGACTGGATTAGTTGGCTAAAGAAACGCTACCCAAGCGGTTCTAGTAAACAATGCGTGGCGTTAGTCGGTCATCAGCCGGATTTGGGAAACTGGGCAGAAACGTTGGTGTGGGGTAAAGCCGGAGAAAAACTTGTCGTTAAAAAAGCCGGAATCATTGGTTTAGACATTCAAGATACCAAGTCTCCTATTGGTCAAAGCGAACTATTTTTGTTGAGCTCGCCCAAATGGTTGCTCTGAGAGCGATTTAACGATTTTTGTAGCAGTAGAGACTTATGGAGAAGTTTCTGGTAAGTTAGCCTGATAAGGTTTCAAACTCATACTGTTGCATCATGACTGTCTGCGAGTACAAGCCAGGTTTAGAAGGCATTCCTGCCGCCCAATCCAGTATTAGCTATGTCGATGGAAAACAGGGAATACTGGAGTATCGTGGTATCCGCATCGAAGAACTCGCAGCAAAAAGTACATTTTTGGAAACAGCGTATCTTCTCATCTGGGGAGAGTTGCCCACCAAAGAAGAACTCATCGCCTTTGAAAATGATATTCGCCATCATCGGCGCATCAAATATCGGATTCGGGACATGATGAAGTGTTTCCCGGAAACAGGTCATCCGATGGATGCCCTGCAAGCTTCGGCGGCAGCACTAGGGCTTTTTTACTCCAAACGGGCTTTACCCAACCCAGACTATATCCGGGAAGCGGTAGTGCGCCTGTTGGCGAAAATTCCGACAATGGTGGCTGCATTCCAGCTTATGCGCCAAGGTAACGACCCCGTGCGACCCAAGGATGAGCTAGATTACTCTGCGAACTTTTTGTACATGCTCACTGAGCGGGAACCTGATCCACTTGCCGCTCATATCTTCGATGTCTGCTTAACACTTCATGCCGAACATACGATTAATGCTTCGACTTTCTCCGCAATGGTCACTGCTTCAACGTTAACTGACCCTTACGCTGTAATGGCTTCAGCGGTAGGAACCTTAGCTGGACCCTTACATGGGGGCGCTAACGAGGAAGTTATCGTGATGTTGGAAGAAATTGGTTCAGTGGAGAATGTTCGCCCTTATTTAGAAGACTGCTTGCAGCGCAAGTCGAAAATCATGGGATTTGGTCACCGTGTCTATAAGGTGAAAGACCCACGAGCGACGATTCTGCAAAGCTTGGCAGAGCAGCTCTTTGAGAAGTTCGGTCGTGACAAGTACTACGACATTGCGGTTGAACTGGAACGGGTTGTCGAGGAAAAATTGGGTCACAAAGGAATTTACGCCAACGTTGATTTTTATTCCGGCTTGGTGTATCGCAAACTGGACATTCCTACGGACTTGTTTACACCGATATTTGCGATCGCACGGGTGGCGGGGTGGCTGGCTCACTGGAAAGAACAGCTAGGAGAAAACCGCATCTTCCGTCCTACCCAAATCTATACGGGTGACCACAACATTCCGTATATCTCAATCGAGCAACGTTACTAGAGATAATTAATGTTGAGGTAAAGCAAGGCGATCGCTTCTCGTAAAAACGGTGTAACGGGGAGCGATCGCTTCTTTTTTAGATATTGATAGTTTTGGAGTGCAAGTTTAACCTTAAGGACGAAGCGATGCTGGCTTTGGTAGCCAGTTTGATAATGATAGACTGCACTAATAAACCCATATCTCTCAGAAGGCAATTCATTACAGAAATAATCGCTTATTCGTTTCTGTTGTTGAGCAAGTTCTAGAAGATTTGTCTGAGTTATAATAGGGTAGATGTAAGGCACTTTTGAAAGTAACCTTCTCTAGAGTTCCCAGTTGGGAAGCGGGGAGGAACAGAAGCAGAAAAGTTTTATGCGATCGCTCCCTACTGCTAAGTAGAATAAGCTTGGTAGCATTTCAGGTTTCACTGCTGAGTCATCCGCCCAGAGGAGTACTTCCGGCGGATTTGAGCAACATCAGCGATAACTATAGAGACTATAGAGGCAATCCCAACAGATAAGAAACAACAAGAACAGCTAACCACCCTGATAAGTAGAAATTCTTAGGTTCCAGGCTGGGCGGATAACCATCCAACGATATACTAAGCAATGAGGCTCTTAAAAAGATCTTCACAAAAGAACTAGTAGATATATTCGATACCCAATAGATCGAATCGCCTCAGTAAAATCTCTATCGGCTTGCTATGCGTCCAGGAATTGACCTCCAAGGAAGTTTTATTCAATCACTTAGGGATATCGGCATTCCAGCCGGTGCCGCCAAAGCCATTTGGATGCCACTACCGATGTTCCTCATGATCATCGGTGCTACATTAGGTGTCCTAGTAGTCGTCTGGCTAGAGCGGAAGATTTCTGCGGCTGCCCAACAGCGGATTGGACCTGAATTCGCCGGCCCCCTCGGTGTTCTTCAGCCCGTGGCAGATGGCTTGAAACTCGTTTTCAAAGAGGATGTTGTCCCAGCTAAGGCGGATCG
>JBFLZA010000736.1:0-4248 GCA_040756535.1 Cyanobacteriota bacterium | reverse complement strand
CGACTGCGCCAAAAAGACCTGCCCCGACCTGTATATGGTGAGATTTTCCGCCAGAATGTTTGGATTGGTTTTGTGTTACTCGCGGGTATGATTGCAGGTTTGTTGCTGTAGTACAGGGCAATTAACCTATTACAGATGACAGTGCAAAGGTTAGCCAACCCATGAGAAAAATTGTGATTGGGGTGATGGGGCCGGAGGCTGGAGCCTCAGAATGCGATCGCCAAAACGCCTACGAACTCGGTCAACACATTGCTCAAGCAGGATGGGTGCTATTGACGGGGGGTAGAAATACTGGTGTAATGGATGCTTCCAGTAAAGGAGCCAAAGCGGCCAACGGTCTGACTGTCGGTATCCTACCAACTGCTGATGATAGCGCTATCTCTGATGCTGTTGATATCCCCATTATCACAGGGATGGGTAGTGCCCGTAATAATATTAACGTCCTTTCCAGTGATGTAGTGATTGCCTGTGGTATGGGTGCAGGTACCGCCTCAGAAGTAGCCCTCGCTTTAAAAGCAAATAAACCCATCGTTTTGTTGACTAACCATCAAGAAAGCCAACTTTTTTTTAAAAGTTTGTCGGATGATAATATTTTTTTTGCGGCTACTCCAGAAGTAGCCATCCAGCTTGTTAAAGAAGCCTTAACCAGGCAGGGCAAAATCTAGTAATTTTTGTCTAGTTCGGGTAACTTTACTTGCATAAAGTCTACTGAACCGCTAGTAGCACATCGAATTGATTTTAGTCGTCTACCAGTAGGCATAAAACATCATTTTTTGAGCAATTTTGCCTTTTTCGGTAAAATTATATTGTTAAATTTTATTGCCTCAGCTTGATGAATTTTGAGCTGATTATGCTTGAAGTTAGTAATGAATTAAGCTTCTTAAATGGCTTTAAGCTAGAAAGCAGTTTTGAGAGGATTGAACACAATGGCATACGAACTTCCAAATTTACCTTATGCCTACGATGCGCTAGACCCTTATATCTCCGCCAAGACCCTTGAGTTCCATCACGATAAGCACCATGCGGCTTACGTAACCAAATACAACCAGATGGTGCAAGACGCTGGAATGGGTGACAAGTCCATTGAGGAAGTCATTAAGGCAACCTACAATGACTCGTCCAAGAGCGGTTTATTTAACAATGGAGCGCAGGCTTGGAACCATACCTTCTTCTGGAACTCCATGAAGCCCGGTGGTGGTGGTGCCCCAACCGGTGCTGTTGCGGATAAAATCAATTCAGACTTGGGTGGCTACGACAAATTCAAAGAAGACTTCAAGAACGCGGCTGCCACCCAGTTTGGCAGTGGCTGGGCTTGGCTCGTCCTCGACAATGGCACACTCAAAATCATCAACTCTCCAAACGCAGTAAACCCAATCGCGCTAGGGCAAACTCCTCTGTTGACTCTGGATGTCTGGGAACACGCCTACTATCTGGATTACCAAAACAAGCGTCCTGACTTCATTGAGACTTTCATCAACAACCTAATTAACTGGGATTTCGTTAACCAGAATATGAGTGCCTAAGAGAAGTCATATAGAAGCTGGAAATTAAGCGATCGCTATTTCCTGTTTAGATTTCTCAAATAATGAGGAGAGCAGCCACGGCGGCAAAGTCGTGGCTGTCTTTTGATTGGCATCATCTTACTAAGCTTGCCGCTACAAGATGTTGCTTTTAGGACTACAAAATAGGTCTCAAAAAGTTTACAGTTATTAACAAAGAGCAAATAGTTATACTTCTTTTAAGGTAAACACCTAATGGATAGTAAGGATTTAGCCCAATACATTGAAAGCACGAATAGTATTTCCAAGCCTTGGCTACTCGTGCAACTTCGATTGAAGAAACTCCAAGAACAAAGAGCAACATTGTCCCCAGACGCTTATGCGAAAGGACTCGCTGATATTCACGAAGATCTGATGAAGTTGGGGGAATGGTGGCGCGGTATTGAAGACAATGTCTTTTGATCAAGACTAGTGGAGCGTCAAGAGCGTCAAGGCAGATTTGAAGGGTAAAAAACAAATTTCTCCCTTGTCCTCCTTGTCCCTCTTGTCCCCTTGTCCCCTTGTCTTTTCCTCAATTCCCAATTCCTAAACGCTTAACCCGTTCTTTGCTTTAACCTGCTAAGGTGCCGATGGAGCAACCAACAGCAACGTGATTAACCACGTCCTATTGGATCACCAACGGTCGCCTAATTTTTCCTTTCATAAGGTAGGTTCTAGAGCGTAGCGGTTCGGGTTACGATTAAGTCTCTACCTAATCAAAACGCTAAAGCATCAGCCGTGGCCAAGCGTTACGGACGTGAAGCGACTGCGGCAAACGCTCTTTAACTATCGGCTGATGTTGCAACAAATAAATCAGGGCTGGAATGCCGCCAACCTAACATTATGGCTAAATCTAAGTTATCCAAAAATTCTGTCAAAGAAATCACAGAAAATAAGGAAATTCATCTGAGTGACCCGCAATACTACATTAACCGAGAACTTAGTTGGTTAGAGTTTAACAACCGAGTGTTGCATGAAGCCACTGACCCCCGAACGCCCCTCCTAGAACGTCTAAAGTTCATGAGCATTTTTAGCTCAAACTTAGATGAATTTTTCATGGTTCGTGTTGCGGGTTTAAAGAAACAGGTAAATGCACAAGTCAGGAAGCTGACGCCAGATGGCCGGACACCGAGCGAACAACTAGAGGCAATCAGCGAGCGGTTGCGTCCGATGGTAAAAGAACAACACCAACATTTTGAGAAAGTTTTGCGATCGCAACTAGCCTTAGTAGGCATTCATCTGCTGGACTACATGGATTTGAACCAGGAACAGCGAGCCTATTTGCAAAACTGCTTTGAAGCGCAAATTTTCCCAGTTCTGACCCCCTTAGCCGTTGACCCCAGTCATCCCTTTCCTCATATTTCTAACCTCAGCCTTAACCTGGCAGTGGTGGTAAAAGACCCCGATACAGGAGAAGAATTATTTGCGCGGGTAAAAGTCCCTAAAGTTTTGCCTCGGTTTGTAACTCTGCCCGAAGAGTTGCGTCACCGACAAAAAGGTCAACCTTCAGTTTGGACAGGTGTTCCCCTAGAACAGGTCATTGCCCATAACTTGGAATCTTTATTTCCAGGGATGAGTATTCTGGATTACCATCCGTTCCGGATTACCCGGAACGCAGATTTATCCGTTGAGGAAGATGAGGCAGATGACCTGCTGTTGGCAATTGAGCAGGAACTGCGGAAGCGACGGTTCGGCGGTTCTGTCGTGCGGATGGAAATACAAGTCACCATGCCCGACACGATGCGAGAGATGCTGATGCGGGAGATGAGGCTAAAAAACATTGATGTCTATGAAGTAGACGGTTTGCTGTGCCTGGGAGATTTGATGAGTTTTATGGAATTGCCCCTCCCGGCATTAAAAGACCCGTCTTGGTCGCCCGTGGTACCCTGTCGGTTGAATTCTTGTGCAGCTGAGGAGGAGGAAGAAGATCTATTCAGCGTGATTCGCCATGCAGATTTGCTGGTACACCATCCTTATCATTCCTTTAGTGCAACTGTACTACGCTTCATTAACCAAGCCGCTCATGATCCAGGTGTTTTGGCAATTAAGACGACGCTTTACCGTACATCAGGAGACTCACCGATTGTTAATGCCTTGATTGCAGCAGCAGAAAATGGGAAGCAGGTAGCTGTGTTGGTGGAGCTCAAAGCCCGTTTTGATGAGGAGAATAATATTCTCTGGGCACGCAAGCTCGAACAAGCTGGAGTCCATGTTGTGTATGGGTTGGTGGGTTTAAAAACTCACACCAAAGTCGTGCTGGTGGTGCGTCGCGAGGATAGCAAAATTAAGCGCTACGTCCACGTTGGCACCGGTAACTACAACCCCAAGACAGCCAGAATTTACACTGACTTGGGATTATTTAGCTGCCGTGATGATTTAGGGGCAGACTTAACAGATTTATTTAATTTCTTGACCGGTTACTCGCGGCAACGCTCTTATCGGAAGTTAATGGTAGCACCGGTTAATTTACGCGATCGCTTCCAAGCCCTAATTAACCGCGAGATTGAAAATTGCAGCCAGGGTTACCCAAGCCGTATCGTTGCCAAGATGAATTCTTTGATTGACTCTAAAATTATTGCCACGCTGTACGAAGCCTCAAGAGCAGGCGTTCAAATTGACCTGATTATCCGGGGAATTTGCGGTTTACGCCCCGGTAAACCAGGCGTTAGTGAGAATATTCGCGTGATTAGCGTTATCGGTCGCTTTTTAG
>JBFLZA010000735.1:0-4250 GCA_040756535.1 Cyanobacteriota bacterium | reverse complement strand
ATAATAGAATTAAGTTAATTATTCGGCAGAGCTATGGTTTTAAGAGCTTTGAATCTTTACGAGAGAAGCTGCTAGCTTGCTTATTTAAATAAATTTTACTTATACCCATAAGTACAGGAGAACCGCAAAATCTTCTCGCTAACCGTAGATAGCTTTGTACAAGTTTGCACTCAAAGTTAAATAAACAGCAATTCTAGTGGATGCAAGCAATGTTAGAAGAAGAAATTTCCAGCCCTGATTCGAGCCTAGAAGATAGCGTTCCGCAGATATTTCCTCGGCTACCTGTGCTTTCCAGTTATCAGACTAACTGGAGTGGCATCATTCTAGAACATCACAATCAGCTACCATTTGAAACCTCGGAGTATTCTATTGGCTATCACCTAATCGGCATCAATGTTGGACAGAGTTTTCAGATGGAACGAAGGATTGATGGGCGTTGGCAAATGGGGCAAGTATTCACGGGTGCTGTGGGTCTTTGTCCAGTCAATCTATCCCATGCGCTCCGTTGGAATGATGAAATCAATGTCGTCATGCTTAATCTAAAAGATGAATTATTAGTTCGTAACGCAATCGAGTTATTAAATACAGATCGAGTTGAACTGGTATGGCATCTTGCATTTCAAGATATGCTTATTCAGCAGATTGGGCTAGCACTCAAGACAGAACTGCAATCGAATGGAACTAGCGGTCGGCTTTATGCAGAGTCGATGGCAAACGCACTGGCTGTGCATCTGCTGAGACATTACTCAACACGACAACAAAACATCAAAGTCTTTACGGGTGGGCTACCTCAACACAAATTGAAGGTAGTCACTGACTATATCGATGATTATCTAACGCGAGATTTGAGTTTGGAGGAACTTGCAGCGATCGCTCAACTGAGTTCGTATCAATTTTCTCGGACGTTCAAGCAATCTAGTGGCTTTAGCCCACATCAATACGTGATTCAGCGTCGAGTCGAAAGGGCAAAGCAATTGCTGTTGCAAGGTAAGATGAGCATCGCTGATATTGCGATCGCCTGTGGCTTTACTCATCAAAGCCATCTCAATCGTCACTTCAAACGCTTGACTGGCGTGACACCTAAGACTTTGCTCAAGTCATAACAAGAATGTGCAAAAGCGGCAAGATTGTGCAAGACAGGTAATGCATTGTTTGCCATCATGAATGCTAGACAGGCGGGAAATCCTTGACTCTTTGGGGAGCAAGAATTATCTGATCTTGAACTAACGTACAGGAGGAAATTTGATGAATACGATGCAACCGAAGAAATCACAAACCACACAAAACCAATCTCTATGGACAGAACTTAGTGATGATGTAGCTGCTCAACTGTCCGGCGGCGAAGGTGCCGGGTGTTTGTGCCCTAGGACGGGGAAGGATAAGATTGTGCTACAGACACCAGGTGAAATTTTGCAAGATGGGCTTAAGTTGTAAAAGTAGATGAGAGCTGCTATCCAAATGTCCCAGGACAATTTGATTTGTCCTGGGGCTTCCACAGAAATATAGAGTGGTGACAATCATCAAGGAGCTAAAAAATGTTTAGTAAACCCCTTATTCAGAGTTCCTCGCAGTCTGCTTTGGATATTGCCTTTTTGGAAGAATTCGTTGTGGCGTTAGATGAATGCAACGAGGAATTATTGTCAGGAGGAACTCTCTCGCAAGCAGGGAATGTCAATCTAACAGCAACCGACAATATCACTCCGGCGATCGCTCTTCCCTCGTTGCTTGGTCAGGTGAATAAAGCAAAACAGTAAATGGATGATGAGTATTCAAAAGTCATCTCAGATTTGACAATGCGCTTTTAATTTGAGCGATCACGTGTAGCTTTACTCACCAAATTTATTTCAATCATCACTCCAATGAAGTGACACTCAAAAACAAGCTTAAGTCATCGCACGAATGTGCAAAGATAGCATAAAACTGCAAGCTCCTGAGCCTTAAAATTCGGATTTTGAGAGCGGATGCAGGAAACAAGAGCCTGCCAGGTTGAGAGTATTGATGCTAAATGCATGAAAAATTTGATTTCTTGCATAAAAGTCAAGGCTATGAGTGATAGGTACTACAGCTACATTACTAGCTTGAAAGGAGATAAAACCATGTTTGAGCAGAACCAGAAGAGACAAGACTCACTTGAACAGATGCTGAAAGACGTTGAGAACAACCCCTCTCTATATGTCGAACTGTGTGATGCGGAGCTTGTTGCAATCGTTGGAGGGGCTTATATGAATGCTATTATTGCGACGCCAACTAAGAAGGGGACAGTTTGTACTTGTATCTGCAATCAATCAATGTGCGACTTTGGTGCGTGTAGCCAATGTGATAAGCCCAGTAAATCGATTCTCGCGTAGGAGTTTAATTTAATATGCATAGGATAAAAATCCTATGCAGTTTGGCTTATTTAGAGGAAGCATATTCCCCTTTGCATACATCTCTTTAGCTAGCTGATTGCTTCTCTAACAGATTCAAGATAGCAATAAATCTTTGGAATAAAAGTCATGTCAACAACAGTCCAATCTTGTTCCCTCAGCAAAGCAATCAATTATCAAAATTACGATGTTGTCGAGCGATTTACACAGCTTTATGATGTCAGCTTCGATGAAGCGAACGATATCTTTCTAGAAACCAAGAAATGGCTTTGGCTAGCAGATCAACCAAAGTCACACATGATAACAATCATAGAGCCTTTACTTATTATCGACGAAATGTGGCACAATTTCATCCTCTTTACACCTGAGTATACGGACTATTGCCTTGATTGCTATGGTTGCTACATCCACCACGCTCCCACAACACAGCGTGAGAAAGACAATCGCCAGAGACAGTTCAGAGAAGATCCTACTCGTGCCAGAGAGGAGCAAATGCAAAAGCTCCTTCAGCAGTGCGCTTTCATTTCCCAGATGTTGGGCGCAACTACGTTACTTAAGTGGTTCGTCGAATATCCCGAACGATACAACGAAGTTTTTTTCAACCATCATCGTAAAGATGTGTCTTTATCTTATAGTCCGCCGCCTGCTCTTCAAGCTTTAGCCACTCATCTGAAAACTGGCCGCATTCGCATCGCCAAGCCAGACTAAAAGATTGTTTATAAAAACATCAATGTCTGGGATTTCTCGCAACGATTACCAGAAGTTTGAGCTTCAGAACGTCTCTGCTTTCAAGTAATCCGCTGGGTTCAACCCACATCGATATGTGATTCAATCTCGGGTAGAGCGGGTAAAGTAATTGCCGTTGCAAGGTAAAATGAGCATTGATGATATTGCGATCGCGTCTAGATTCGCTCACCACATTCATCTCAATCGTCACGGTTTCATTTAAGCGGTTCTCTTGGGGATAGCTACTCTTCGAGAACGCTACGGGAACGCTTCACGCATCTACCAAAACTTGTAGAATCAGCAGTAGCAAAGGAGTTAAAAGATGTTTGATAAATCTCTAATCAAAAATTCATCACCGCCTCGCTTAGATGCTGCACCATTGCAAGAACTTGTTATAGAATTAGATGAACAAAATGAAGAAGCCTTATCAGGAGGCATTCATGTCAATGATTTCAACAACAAGGACAATATTACTCTTGGATCGATCCGTGGCACTCTTATATTGACACTTTCTTGAGATTTCTCTACTGACTAATGGTAGTAGTATTTGAAGAAAACCCGCTGCCTCTGATTGTAGCTATGTAGAGGTAGGCGAATGTAGTTTTTTCTGTTTGAGCGGTTCCCTTAGGGATAGCTACTCTTCGAGAACCCTACGCGAACGCTTCACACATCTACCAAAACTTGTAGACTCGAAGATCGTCAAGGAGTTGAAAGATGTTTCATAAACCCCAAATTAAACCTTCATCACAACTTACTCTGGATGCTGCACCATTACAGCATCTACTGGTGGAATTAGACGAACAAAATGAGGAAGCGTTGTCTGGTGGCTCAACCGTGAAACCACTATCTGGCGACTTGAAAGCGGCTTCTTCAGCCCCCGTCGCTCTTGTCCTGCTGTTCTCAAATCCCTTTAGCTACTAGAGTGAAGCTTAAGGTGTGAATAAAGATTGTTGATCAGAATCGAGAGCGATCGCTCTCGATTGTGTTAATTCCATCTGTGGTACTTGCTTCATCCGCTGAAGTAGCAGTTGTTAAGCACTCCGCAAAGCCACAATTGGATCGAGTTTAGCGGCTCGTCGCGCCGGGACGACGCCAAAGAATAGCCCAATCCCGCCGGAAACACTGACGGCAATAACAATTGCCACGGGTGAAATGCCA
>JBFLZA010000734.1:0-4255 GCA_040756535.1 Cyanobacteriota bacterium | reverse complement strand
GATTGAAGAGCAACGAATTCATCTCTGATGGTAAGCGCCCGCCTAGCAAGGAGAGCAAGCTACCAGCGTATACTACATCAGTTATTTTTGTTCGGAATCTACTGGTCGATTTTGCTGAACTGCGTCAGAGCGGGAGTACTTACTCGCAAACAATCAAAGCTGGTGGCGGTGTCCGCATTGGTCCTTTCTGCTTAGGTGGGAGCTATACTCGCAAGGTCGGCGAACGGAAATTTGAATCTAAGTTCACTCCTGAGGGGTTATGGGTTCCGGGAATGCAGATTATTGGCTTCAGGTGTGCTCTTCTGCCAAAATCACCTAATCCTGACCCAAGTATTCAAAACTGGACGTAATCAGTTCTGAACTAAATGTAGATGGACAGCACTCATGCCACTATCGCTTTCAAGAGTGTTGTCCATCATAATTAACCTACCAATTAAACAAATTCAGGAGACATACCTGGTATAAGCAGTTTGCGCTTGAAGATGCACACCCTGTGGTTGCCGATTTTATAAATCCGTTAGCAGATAAAGCTACCTGTCAAAAACTAAGCTCTTGTCTCAGGACGGCTGAAAAAGTGAATTTTATGGATTCTGGTAGGAGAAGTTTGATGATTAATAATTCAGTAATAGCAGCACTCAAAGCTAAGATTGAGACTTTATTCAACCAGACAGACTCGAAATTAGGTGCTAGGGGAAGAAATTTTTTGGCATTTATTATGCCCGGATTGCCAATTTCATCACAGGATTTAGAGTTTAATCTTGCACCCAACCAGTCAAGCCTTACTCGCGATGAAGCTCTTAGGAAAGCTGCCAACTACGCTCGCTTGGTAAACCGCATTCCCCACGTCAGCAAGTCTTGGTCATCATCTGGAGGTCTAGTGTGGAACAAATACCAAACTATTCTGACACAAGCGGTAGTTGCGTCTTCAGAACCCAGCCCGGAGGAAATTGATAAATTTGAAGAGGCGAGAAATTTTCTTTATCAAAAACACGAGATAACAGACTTGGTGGGAACACGTATTGCCATCGTTGATTCCCCTTCTTTAGCAACTTATAAACAATACCAGGAAGTGTATCTGCAAGCTGAGTTTGAGTACAACGCTTTGCGGCAGGCTGCGCTGGAGTCAACAGACCCAAAAGTAGTGCAAGAATGGGCATTGAATAAGTCAACTTACCAGCGTCGAGTTGATACAGCCCGAAAAAATTGGATTACTCAAGGGTATAAGAATGAAGTGGACAAGGCATTTGCTGTCATCAATCAGATTGGAAGACGCAACCCTCAGCTTCTTTGGAATCAATGGAGAGAGGAGTTTGAGCTATCAAAGCTGAAAGACTTAGAAAACCAAGAATTTTATCTGACGTACTTCTCTCCAGCTCATTTTTATCAGCCTATCGCTGAAAAGCAATGGCAACAATTGACTTTGAGCTTTAGCGAGAGCGAGATACCGAGTTCAGAAAAAACAGATACCCCTGAGAATTTGTTATCTAGTGAGGTTTCTTCAGCTCCCGTTCAGGAAGTAGATCTGTTGGTTTCAAGTTTGACAGTAGACTTAATCCGAGTTCAGATCGTGCGTCCGTGGATGAATCCAAGTATCTTTGAAAGTCGGTTTTGGCAATGGCCTGATGAAAGGGAGCCACTTTCTGATGGAAAGGAACTGCCGCAGGGAACCCTACCAGCTTATGCAACCTCTATAGTGGTTGCTCGCAATCTGAACATTGAGTTAGTGCCTGACTCAGAACGGAATACAGCAGTGAGGCAGGATATTGAAGCAGGCAAATCCATTTCCTGGGGTATGTTCTCTTTAGAAAACGCCGCTCTATTTGGTTCTAACTCAATTCAATTTGATGGAATGCAGGTAATTGCTTTTGGTTGTCAAAAGCTACCAAAATCACCTAATCCAGACTCGAAATTGACCTGGTCAACGAATGTCCCAAGGGATTATAAGTAAATTGACTCAATGGTGATACAGGCTACATCCTCATGCTATGGTCACTCAAGTTAGAGTCACTATTCTAAGGGATATTACAGGAGAAGCAATAGAGTATTTGCCTACCTGTTTTCAAGAATTAATTCTCTTAAAATAGAGAGTTTGTTTAAAAACGATATCCCTGGTCAGCCAGTTCCGCTCAGACCTGCTTTTAGAAATGAGTGGAATGAAAGCAATGCTATTTCATCTAAATCAAATTGAGGAGGTTATTTCGATGAGCGGTAATGCAATTATGGCACTAATGACCAAGCTAGAACTCCTTTTTAGTGGAGCTGAGGGCACCTTTCTAACGTTTCAGAATCCTGGACTGCCAGTATCACCTCGCGATCTAAGTTTCAATCTTCCTCAAAGCGAATCTGGTTTAACTCCTCAAGAAGCACATAATGCCTCTGCTAACTTTGCACGTTTAGTCAATCTTGTTCCTGCATATAGCAGTGTTTGGTCATCTGATGGACGCCTGCTGTGGGATGAATACAGAAGTGTCCTCACTCAGGCTTTGGTAGCATCCCAATCTCTGACAGAAGCACAAGCGGCTGAACTGCGTGCAGCTGAAGAATTAGTCATGTCTGATTCCCCAAAACTAGCAGCTTATATGCAGTATGAAAAGGCATACTTAGATGCTCTGGAGCAGTATAACGCCCGAAAACTCAGTGCAGAAAATTCGACCGATCCGAAGATTCAGCAGGATTGGCAGGTGAAGGAACCAACTTACAAGTCTGAGGTTAATCGTGCTTATTCAGATTGGGTAGCCAAAGGGTATAAAGCAGAGATTGACGAGGCATTTGCAGATATTGACCGACTTACTGGACGTAGCCCTCAACTTGCTTGGGCAACTTGGAAGCAGGCTTTCCCATCAGATCCTCCCCTAGATCTGCAGGGTCAAGAGTTTTATGAAACATCCTTCTGGCCAGCTAACTTTTTCAAACCTGACTCTCAAACTCATTGGACAAAACTAGAGTTAGATGCAAGTGAAATAGGAGCTTTGAGTTTGAAAGCAAGTAATTCCATTCGACAGATGGGTAGCCGCTCTGGCTCTGCCACAGATGATGCTCAAGCTTTAGGTCTTGAAATCTCTCGTCTCTCAGTGGAGTTAGCTCGCGTAGAGGTTATACGTCCCTGGTTTAAGCCAAATGTTTTTAGAAGTAGGTTCTGGAAGTGGCCCGATGAGAGAGAACCGCTTAGTGATGGACAGGAACCACCACAGGGAAGTTTACTTGGGTATGTAGTTTCAATGATATTTGCTCGTAACCTCGAAATAAAGCTAAAGCCAAATTCTGAATCGAATAAACAGATTGTCAAGCAACTTCAAACAGCTAAACCCGTCTATGTTGGTCCATTACGTCTGGAGCAAGTTAATTCACGTATTGATCCAAAATCTGTATCGACACTCAAATCAGCTCATCTAGCTTCAGTATCTTTGAAGGAAATTGAACCATTCCTAGTAAGAAGAGTCGTTGCTTCTGACTTAACAGCGAAGGTTCAGTCAGTTTCTAGAGTACCAGAAGCAGCACTTCGCTCAGTTCGGATGGACACAATAGGTTCAACATCCAAAGTTATGGCTTCCGAAGTAATTACGAGGATTCGCCCGATTGAAACAGAGGAAAAAATTACATTTGATACTCTCCCTGACGGCACACCCACTGCTCCTGATCGCCTTCTAACTGGAGACGAATTTCTTGCCAAAGGGATTCGCTTGGCTGGCTCTCCGGAGTCTACATATTGTGCTGGGGCAACTGCAACTGCCATACGACGTGCAGGTACGTATAGTAGTGTTACATTTCCCTTTCTGACTACCGCTAGTCCTGGCGACATCAACCGTTGCAATAGCATTCCCATTGCGATCACTTTCACTCGTCCTGTTCGTCAGGTAACCTTAACGTTTGCTGGTGCCAGTGTCACATACACCATGAAAGCTTATAACACTGAAGGAAAACTGTTGGGCACTGTCCAAAAAGAGGCGGTTTTAAACGGTGGTACGTTTGATATTACCTTCAATTCTGCAACCCCTAACATTAGCCGAGTGACCTTCGGTTATCAAGCAGCAGTTACTGCAATTAAAGAGATTCGCTACAAAGCCTCACCTACAGAGTCGGAACAAGAGCCAAAGACAGAAGGATTGCAACTAATAGCCTTCCTATGCCAGAAACTGCCCAAGTCTCCTAATCCAGAGACAACACTAAACTATTCTTAATTCTTGCATTGTGCAGAATTGGTTATTCAATTGTGTTGCAAAAACCCTAGAAACCCCAGTGCAGTCAGACACCGGAA
>JBFLZA010000733.1:0-4256 GCA_040756535.1 Cyanobacteriota bacterium | reverse complement strand
TGCTAAATGTTAATTTAGGGGGAGTTTACCCCCATAAAATTAACCTGGGGGAGTCCATGTATCCCAACGCCAAATTAAAATTATGGCGTGGGTCTTATAGCTCCCCCAGACCCCCTCAAAAGATAAAAGAACCGAAGTGTACTAAGGGAGTCCTAAAGGATTGGTTCTAGTGCAGCGCGGCGAAAATAACCCACCAGTCCAAAAATGTTAAAAATCTTACTGTACAAGCAATATCCCTTGGAGCCTCCTGCCTTCTGTCTTCTGCCTTCTTGCACTAGTCTTTACAATGGCTGATATACCAAGTCAGTGAGAACAGTTGCCATCTCAGCGATGGGTAAGATGTAGTCTACTGCCACATGATTAATAGCGCTTTGTGGCATACTCGGCACGAGAGCCTCATCAGGGTCTTGGACAATCGCCACTCCACCTCGCTGTTTGATCTCAATTAGACCTGCGGTTCCGTCAAAAAGCCCACCCGATAACACCGCACCAATCACCCGTTTGCCATAAGCTACCGCAGCAGTCCGAAACAGTGGGTCGATGGCTGGTCGAAATCCGTTTTCTTTATTGTCACATACTACACGCATATACTCACCTTTAACTAGGAGGTGACGGTCTGGTGGTGCGATATAAATGCATCCTTGCTCAATGACAGTCCTGTCTACAGCATGAACCGCAGGAAGGTTGCCATAGCACTGAAGAATATAGGGTAGCCAGCAAGGTAACTTGGCTGGGGTGTGAACTACGACAAAGACTGTTGCTGGTAAGTCAGAAGGGAAACCCTGAACCAACTCTCGAAGAGCAGCGACTCCCCCAGTGGAAGCTCCAATCACAATGATGTCATGTCTATCCATTTTCCTCTTCTTGACTAAGTTTTGTTGGCTGTTAGCAAGGAGTAATAAGGCGGGGCGCAAAGCGCCCCGCCTTCGCGCGAACGTAAAGTAAAAAGAACATCAGCTTAGCGAATTAGTTTGAGAATTTGATGTAAGTTCTATTTGTAATAATTCAGTAGTATGATGATTTAATTAGTTCATATTTACTATTTGCTCTATAGTAAAAATCCGGCTTAAACCCTCTCAAAGCTATGAGAGGTAACTTTAAAAACTAGATTTCACATGCACAATAAAAGTAGCAATTAAGGGTTTTAAAGAAACCTTTCTCAAGAATGAATAATATATTAAGTTGAATTGTTATTGCCGATACAACTATTAAATTCCTAAAAAACGTTATAGTTCCCAAACTATCTTCATAATGAAGAGCAAGTCTCCGATTCGATCTCTAGTTAGCCCAAAGGGAAGATAAAGTTAAAAGGGAAGGTTACTAACATGGAAAATTAGTAAATTCTACAAGTCAATTTTTAGGTTAGACTCGCTTTGACTATTTACGGCAATCTTCAAGGATTAAAATCTAGCTATATCAAGCAACTAGAGCGGCTGTATGAGCAGCGACAACCGGGCGATCGCTTAGTTACCCCCGAATTCGCTGAACAGATAGCGGCGATTAGTCGGGACATTCATCACCCGGTTTGCGCCTACCTCAATCGCCGGGGGCAAATTGTCCGAGTCGCAGTGGGTACACCGACTCAAACTCAAATGCCGCCTCAAGAGTTGCCTCGGCATGGTGTTCAACGCTTGAGTGGAATTCGTTGTATTGCCACTCAGCTCAAAGGAGCGATGCCAGATCTAGCCTCACTCACAGCAATGGCACGGCAGCGCTTGGATGCTTTAGTCGTGTTAATCCCAACGGGTAACAAGGATGGAAAACGAGATGGCAATGTCGCTGGTTCTGTCAAAGAATCTTTCCTGGCTCACCTTGTACCCGATCTTGACTCGCCTTGGATTGTTTCTTCTCCCCTCAGTTTAGATGACCTAACCGAGCAAGACTTTGACGATTTGGTGGATGACTGGGAGACAGAATTTCAACAAGCAGGCTTTGAAACCTCGCAGTTCCAACAAGTTGAAACGGAGCAAGACAGAGTTCTGCTGATTGGATTGATGACGGAGGATATATCTCCTCAACGCTTCCAAGATAGCCTCGATGAACTCGCTCGTTTGGTTGAGAGTGCGAGGGGAGAGGTGTTGGATACAGTGGAACAAAAGCGATCGCGTCCCCATCCTCAAACCGTCGTCGGCAAGGGAAAAGTTGAAGAAATTGCCCTTCGTGCTCATCAGTTAGGAGCCAATCTGATTGTTTTTAACCGAGATATCTCTCCCTCTCAAGCGCGAAACTTAGAAACCGAGATGGGGATGCGAGTTGTCGATCGCACGGAAGTGATTCTCGATATTTTCGCTCAACGCGCTCAATCCCAAGCCGGTAAACTGCAAGTAGAACTGGCGCAACTGGAATATATGCTGCCTCGACTCCGAGGTAGAGGACAGGAAATGTCCAGACTCGGAGGTGGGATTGGCACACGAGGGCCTGGTGAAACTAAACTAGAGACGGAACGGCGAACCATTCAGCGCAAAATTACCCAACTTCAGCAAGAAGTGAACCAATTACAAGCGCATCGCGCCCGATTGCGGCAACAGCGACAAAAGCAGGAAGTTTCTTCTGTTGCCTTAGTGGGTTATACCAATGCGGGTAAATCTACCCTCTTGAACGTGTTAACTCATGCTGAAGTCTATACAGCCGATCAACTCTTTGCTACCCTCGATCCCACAACCCGAAAACTAGCCATTACGGACTCCGAAACCCAAGAACGGAGAAACATTCTGCTCACAGACACCGTCGGGTTTATTCACGAACTCCCTCCCGCCTTGATGGATGCGTTCCGCGCCACCCTAGAGGAAGTGACGCAGGCAGATGCTTTGCTTCATCTGGTTGATTTGTCCCATCCCGCTTGGGAAAGTCACATTCGTTCAGTGGAGGAAGTGCTAGCAGAAATGCCTGCTATACCGGGCCCAGCTTTGATTGCCTTTAACAAAATTGATCGCGTGGATAGCGAAACTCTAGCTTTAGCTCAACAAACCTATCCTGAAGCTGTCTTTATTTCAGCAACTCAACGCTTGGGTTTAGAGACGTTAAGGCAGCGATTGTTACAACTACTTGACCAAGCTATTTCTGCTGTAGGAGCTACAACAGAATGATAATTTGATGTTAAGTCTCAAGGTTTACTTTGTTTTATAGCTAGTCAATCGCGATTCTGCTATGCAGACGCTACGCGAACGCCCCATCGAGTCAGAAAAGCCATCTGTGGGACAATTGCCAACGTACTTAAGCTTGGGGATCAACTGAATGCTATGGCTTGTTGTGCCCCTTGGGGTATTGATTGGAGTAGTCGGGCTTGGAGCAATTTATCAAGCACTTGCCACAAGTCGCGATCGCCGAAAGTTTCTATCACCTGGAAAAGTAGTTCAAATCAATGGTAAAAACTGGCACTATCAAATTATGGGTGAAGGTCACCCAACAGTCATTGTAGATGGTGGAACCGGAGGTACTCACCTAGATTGGCAATTAGTGCAGCCTAAAGTTGCCGAATTTACAAGAATCTTGACCTACGATCGGGCTGGCTATGGCTGGAGTGATTCAAGTTCAGAAACACGCACGGCTGAACAAGTCGTTAGTGAATTACGGCAACTTTTGAGAGAGGTTGAAATTGAACCGCCTTATATCTTAGTGGGAATGTCTTTAGGTGGTTTATTCAGTCGCTTATTTGCCTATCACTATCCAGAAGAAGTCGCTGGGATGGTTTTAGTGGATGTTGCTCATGAAAGAATGTATGAGGACACACCAGTCCAATGGGTTGAATTAAACAAACGACTGGAAGGACTGTTAACTCATGTAGTGCCGATTATAGGACGTATTGGTCTGCTTCGTTTGCTCGTCGCTTTTGATTCTCTGCCTATGGCGGCTGGTTTATTCCAAAAATTTCCACCTTCAATGCGCCCTCTTGCTAAAGCACTCTATTCTCAAACTCAGTTTGGGAAAACCTTTGCTCAAGAAACGGCTGCGGTATCAATCAGCATGAACCAGGTTGAACAAGCACGGCAGATAAAGCCGTTTCCTGAGATTCCTCTCATTGTTTTGTCGGCTGGAAAGCCAGACTTCGACATAACACAAGATGTGCTTCAGAAACTGCAAGAATTACACGCCGATCTAGCCAATGAGTCGCCCCAAGGCGTTCACATTGTTGCTTATGAAAGTGGACATGCAATCCAACTTGATAAACCAGAATTAGTCATTGATGCAATTCATCAAGTTGTTGAAAAAGTGCGTTGTAGTAGTGTTCCCTAACAACCCTGTTGGAGCGGACTGCC
>JBFLZA010000732.1:0-4263 GCA_040756535.1 Cyanobacteriota bacterium | reverse complement strand
TAACTATCCTAAAGGCGGTGTGGGGCAAATCGCCCAAAAACTGGTGGATGGCTTGGAAAAAGCTGGAGGAAAGATTCAGTATAAAGCCAGGGTGACACAAATCCTGATGGAAAAGGGTAAAGCAGTAGGTGTTCAGCTAGCGGATGGAACAATCTACCGGGCGAAACGGATTGTTTCTAACGCAACGCGCTGGGATACCTTTGAGAAATTACTGCCACCCGAACAGATGCCAGCAGCAGAGAAGAAGTGGCGTCAGCGTTACCAGAAGTCGCCCAGTTTCTTGAGTTTGCACTTGGGTGTTGAGGCGAACGTTTTGCCACCGGGAACCGAGTGTCACCATATCGTGTTAGAAGATTGGAGCAAGATGGAGGAAGCCCAAGGAACGATTTTTGTATCGATTCCTACGCTACTTGATCCAAATTTAGCACCAGAAGGCTATCACATTATTCATGCCTTTACTCCGAGTTGGATGGAGGATTGGCAAGAACTTTCAGCCAAGGAATATGAGGATAAGAAAGAAGAAGCCGCAGGGCGAGTTATCGAACGGTTGGAGAAGATTTTTCCGGGTTTAGATGCCGGACTAGACTACATGGAAGTAGGAACAGCCCGCAGCCATCGACGATTTTTGGGACGAGAAGATGGAACCTATGGACCCATTCCTCGCCGCAAGTTGATGGGGTTGTTGGGGATGCCGTTTAATCGAACTTCAGTTTCAGGGCTTTATTGTGTGGGAGATAGTACATTTCCCGGACAGGGATTAAATGCTGTAGCGTTTTCGGGATTTGCTTGCGCTCATCGGATTGCGGTAGATTTGGGATTGTAGGTAGAGGCACCAACGAAGTCTCTAATTGAGGCGGAATGACTCTGACTTGTCCTGTAGAAATGAGCTTTGGCTTAGCGGTAAGGATTTCCATTTACAGGGAAAATCTTACCAAACAGAGGCATAACTTGCCTTAACGTTTTGCCCTGTCCTTCTAAAAATTCAGCTTCTAATCTGCGTTCAAAGGCTAAAGCTTTGGCATTTCCCTGGGTTTCAGAGATAATGACTAAAGCTTGGGCATAACGGCTTGCAGCTTCTTGGGGCTTACTTTGTTGCAGTGCTTGGTCTCCGAGTTGGATTGCCTGATAATGATCGGATACTAAAGAAGGCCTGCGAATAATGCCTCTAGCGATCGCTTTTTCGTAGTTAGCTCGATAAGGAGTGCAAGTCTGCGGTGTACAACTCCTGATGGCTTGAGCGCCTGGATTGGTTGGTGTTGCTGTCGCAGTTCGTGTTGTACCCAATCCGACGGTTAGAACAGTGATAGGAACTAAAGCAGAAGCTAGGGTGAAGCGAATTAATGGTTTCATCGTATCCTCGCACGTCAGTAGTAAAGCGTTGGCAAAAGTCAATCGTTGCTAAGACGCAGGGAGATGCCTGTTCAGGAGTAATTTTTCTCTCTGAACACTCTGCTACTTATGCAACCTGTCAAGGATTCATTGACTGTATATCTAATGTGTTTCTTCACTACTAAACGGGGTGATTTCGGAAACCTACTCCAAAATGTAGTTAGCGCTGTAGTACAAGGGCGATCGCAATCGGTTTGTTTTTAATAAAAATTAATAAGCAGTCGCGTATTCAGATATCTGCAAGGGACGGGCAAGATGCCCATCCCACAAGAGTTTCAAAAATTTGCTCATGCACTCTTGAATGCAGATTAGCTTACTGCCAAAAACCTTTAGTTAAAAAAATCACGCTATTATCTCCATTCTCACACAATCGACTTATCCTATTATCTATGCCATATCAATAATCATCGATTCGTGTAAATGGCTATGAAACAGAATTCATGGAAAGAAATTTCTCTTAATAGAGATACTCTAAAAAATCTTAAAAAAGCATTATTTTTACTGCATGTTTTTCTTTTCAGTTTTTCCGGTTTATTTTTGACATTTGACTTCCAAAAAATTGGACTAACTGAACAGGAAATAAAAGACTTTGATTATTGGGCAAGTTTGTGTGGATTGCTGAAGAATGAAAAAAAATATGAAGAAGCCCTTGCTGCTTGTGACCAAGCGCTGACAATAAATTCTAAAGAGGCTGTAATCTGGACGAATCGCAGCGATGTTTTACTAAAGTTAAAAAAATATCCAGAAGCACTCGTCTCAGCAGAGCAAGCTATCCGGATTAAATCTAACTACTCCCTCGCTTTGATCAATCGCTGCCGAGCTCTCTCGGAACTGGGGAGGCAGGAAGAAGCGATCGCAGCTTGTGACTTGGCACTGCGAGGGGATGGAAATTGGGGAAACAGTTCACCCGCACAAGCTTGGTACAATCGAGGGTTGGCACAGGCACGGTTGAAACAATATGAAGATGCGATCGCATCTTATGACCGTGCAGTTGAGATTAATCCAACTTACTCCCTAGCGTGGGCAGATCGATGCCAAGCTTTAGCGAATCTAGGCAAGTACTCACAAGCACTCACTTCATGTGAGCAAGCGGTGAGAGCAGATGGAAATTGGACAGAGGGTTCTCCGGCTTATGCTTGGTACAACCGAGGCATGGTACTCAAAAAGTTGGGACGGTATGAAGAAGCGATCGCCTCTTTTGATCGAGCCTTAGCCTTAGATCCCAACGATGCCACAACTTGGACGCATCATGGTGCCGTTTTAGCACTACTGGGAAAATATACTGAAGCTTTAGCGTCTCAGGAATGGGCGGTTAAACTTAACCCTAAATATTCCCTTGCTTTAGCCAACCAATGCACGGTACTCAATCGGCTAGGGGACTACGAAAAATCCCTTGCTGCTTGTGAGAGTGCTTTTCAAGGCGATGGCAACTGGGGAGATGAAAGTCCTGCTCTGGCTTGGGATCAGCGAGGCACAGCTTTAGCTGGACAAGAAAAATTTGAAGAAGCCCTTGCCTCTCATGAACGTGCGATCGGCTTAAACAATAATTATGCTGAGGCGTGGAACAACCGCAGTGTAACCCTATGGTACATGGGACGACATGAAGATGCTCTGACCTCTAGCGATCGCGCCGTTGAAATCAATCCCGATTACTCTCAAGCATGGTACAACCGAGGCAGAATCCTGAAGACGTTAAAACGGTATGCCGAGGCGGTTGAAGCTTATGATCAAGCCCTCAAAAGCTTTGGTAAAGAGGGTGATAACCGTACCGTTGCCGATATTTGGGCAAATCGCAGTGTTGTGTTGTGGCACTTGCAACAATATCCAGAAGCACTTGCTTCTACCGACCTTGCCCTTGATATTAATCCCGATTCCTTTCAAGCTTGGTACAACCGGGGCATTGTGCTGATGGCGTTAGGGCGGAATCTAGAGGCGCTTACGGCTTATGAGCGGGCAATTCAGATTAATCCCAAGGACGCTAATGTCTTAGCGGCAAAAGGCTTGGTATTAGCGCGGGAAAAACAATTGCTAGAAGCGATCGCTACCTTTGAGCAAGCGTTGCAACTTGACCCCGATAACACCGTTGCTCAAGCTTACCGGGACACAGTTATCCAGCAGTTGCGACAGTTGGAGGAAAAAAAATCAAAAGATAGGTCTGAACCTAACAATAGACGCTAATCCTTCTCGATGGGTTTGACGACGACCCGACCCTGTTCAACAACCGTACAATATTTCTTCGGCTTGGTTGGGTTAGCACTGGCTGAAGCCTGATCAGCCAATTCGTTGCAGTGGTATTGATTGGTCTGCTGTTGCTGATTGAGGACAACGCAACAGCTAGCAGTAGTGGGAGACATAGAGAGCATTATTAACTCTTACTTCTATTCTCTCACCAATTTCTCTGTATTGATTAAGTTGTCGAGTCTTCAATTGCATTCGGCAGACGGGCATCTTGCCCGTTCCACAAGAATTATCAACCAATGATGCTACAAAGGGTTTGTAACAGTTAATCGGTCGAACATCACAGGGCAGGGGCACAACAAGACCTGCCCCTACAAAGCAGGCTTATCTAGGCTTTGTACTTCACTGAGCAACCGTAAGGCTGAGTTACAGGTTTGCTAACGGGTTGACCGTTCTTCACCGCCTTTAGAGCATCCGTCACATAGTTCTCGGCTTTGGAGACATCTGCCTTGTCACTAGAAGAAATGCTATCAATCGCACCCATATAGGCAAGCTTTCCATCTGGCGCAATGACAAACATATGGGGTGTAGTACGGGCGCTGTAGGTACGACCGATTGTTCCTTCGGAGTCAATCAAGACTGCTGTGGGAGACGCATTGCGGCTCTTGGTTAGCTCGTTTGCTTTGCTACCATCCA
>JBFLZA010000731.1:0-4271 GCA_040756535.1 Cyanobacteriota bacterium | reverse complement strand
CCAGCGCAATGAGGGCACTGGCACGATACTTCTCATCCTGAAAGGCTAGGGCGGCGTCTAAGGCTTTGGGGAGTAGCTCTGGAGTCAGTTCGTCTGCCAGCGCCGTGAGGGCTTCGGCACGATACTCCTCATCTTGAAAGGCTAGGGCAGCTTCTAGAGCTTTAGGAAGCACTGCGGGCAGTTTGCCTGCCAGCGCAATGAGGGCACTGGCATGATACTTCTCATCCTGAAAGGCTAGGGCAGCTTCTAGAGCTTTAGGGAGTGCTTCGGGCAGTTTGCCTGCCAGTGCAATAAGGATATAGGCACGATACTTCTCATCCTGAAAGGCTAGGGCGGCGTCTAAGGCTTTGGGGAGTAGCTCTGGAGTCAGTTCGTCTGCCAGCGCCGTGAGGGCTTCGGCACGATACTTCTCATCCTGAAAGGCTAGGGCGGCGTCTAAGGCTTTGGGAAGTAGCTCTGGAGTCAGTTCGTCTGCCAGCGCCGTGAGGGCTTCGGCACGATACTTCTCATCGTGAATGGCTAGGGCAGCTTCTAGAGCTTTAGGGAGTGCTTCGGGCAGTTTATCTGCCAGTACTATGAGGGATCGAACACGTTCTTGCTCATGCTGAATGGCTAAGGCAGCTTCTAGAGCTTTGGGGAGTGCTTCGGGCAGTTTATCTGTCAGTATTATGAGGGATCGAACACGAGAGAACTCATTCTTAATGGCTTGGGCAGCTTGCAATGCAGATTGTAATACCTGGGGCTTCAATGGTTCTGAATTGGGCAGTTGCTCAGCCAGTGTTGCCAAACTCTCAAATCTCTCCTTTGGGTCTGGAATCTGGCGAGTGTAGGCTAAAGCTTTAGCGAGTTTCCAGTACTGATGTTTAACGAGAGCCACCATCAGTGCTATTGGAATCCTTGCCAAACTATTAATCGAAGCCTCTACCAGTGCATAGCGACACTGTAATCCAATGCTTTTTCCTAGGTCGCGCTCATACGCCTCATCAGCTTGAGACCATGCCAGTTCTACATCTGAGAGAAAACTAGCGGTGTCTCCCTCATCGTCGTTCACCTTAAACCAGGCGTTTTTGCCTTCTTTCTCCAGATTCAACAGCGTATGGAGTTCTTCTACACGCTCTGCCTGTACCAAATGTTGAGCCAAGTAGCGCCGCCCATAGGGGTCAATCTTCTCTAGCTTCACCTCGTTCCAGGGTTTATCATCTGGGCGGTAGTACTCCACTATCCGCTGATGTTGTTCCTGAGCAGGCAGATAGTAGCGATTGTTCTGCTTCTTCTTGCAAATTAGCAGTTGCCGTTTTCCTAAAAAATCTGTTACCGAACGATGGTAGAACTTATATCGAGCCTCCTCATCCTCCGATTCAATTACATCGAGAAACTGCTGCAAGTCATTCAAACAATCCCAAACCACAGATTCCTTCAGTTTTGTAAATGCCCGAATTTGGCTCTCGGTCAAACTTTCCTGAGCTGCTAGCAACACCCCCATCACAGGTGCATAAACGTCTGACCAATCTTTTTTACCGAGTTCCACCATCCGTCCCAAAGAGCCGTAATACAACTCATCCAATCCCTGCGGCAACCCTTCTAGATTAGTTAGGCTTTGCTGCCCTGAAGCAACAGAGTCCAGCAAAAAGCGGACATACAGAAAATTACCTTCCGATTTATCTATCAGGGTTGTTGTCAACGCTTCCTTGTCGAGTGATTTAGCTTTTAGATAGTTCTGTAGCGTTTCATCCTCGCTAAATCTCCGACCAATATACACCCGCACGTCTTTCTGGTTTTGTGCCAAGTGTTCCGCTGCTGAAAGAAACAGCTCTTCGTAAGCAACCAGTTTATCTTTAACCCTTGCCTCATTCCGACTCGTGAGAATCAATCGAACCTTGACACCAGAAGACAGCTTCGAGAGCAAACCAACAATCGTGCTTTCTCCATCATGGGTTAATGCCTCATCCAAACTGTCCACCAAAATGGTTACAGGGTGATTAAACCCCTCTTCCCGAATCTGCCGCAACGGATTCACCACCACCTGGGTAAAAGCTTCCTGCCCCGTCAGACCTGAAATCGTTAGATTCTGAATAATCACTCCCTGAATTGTGCTGTTTTGAGCCGTTCCAACGCTCATATCGACATTGATATTGTTGGTTTTCTCCCCAATATCTTTCAACGCCAGCCCAAACTCAGGGATACTTTGTGCCAGTTGCAGAGCAATAGAGCGAACAAACTCCTTCGGATCTGTCCAGACACTGTCCCGTGCAGAACAAAAGTGAACCGCATGGAGAAACCCTCCATCAAACCCCGGATACGATGCCTCACCCTGAGCAAATTGAGCCAAACGAGCCGCGATCGCTGTTTTCCCACTCCCCGGCTCCCCCGTCAATAAGAAAAAGCGCTCACCTTTGGGGTCAGCTAACCAATTCTGAATTGCTTCAAACACCCATTCCCGTCCGGTGAAGTTGGTAGTGCGATCGGCAATGTAGTCTGTGAAGTCAATTCCTAGTTTGGGGTTGAGAAACGGCATGGCTAGATCCAGTTAGAAAGTTCTATATAGGTCAGGCAAAATGAGGGGCGATCGCTTTCACTTGAGTTGCAACGGTTCCAGTCATCGTTTCTTACTCTAAGGTGCTTATAGTTGTTTAGGTGTTGAGGGCGATCGCAAAACCCGTCCCGGTTTCAAGGTTTCCAATTCTTAAGCATTACCACTCCAACCTGTTGCTTTAGCACCTCCCTGCATTGTTCCAATATCTTGCTGAATGTCAAACTCTCCACTGGCTGCTTCTCCACTAGCTGCCGCACCTTCCAGCACAGCGTTATCAAGCAATCCAACTTTTTGAGACACCTTGATTACACGAGTCGCGGCTAGTTTGTCCCAGCTACTCGGAACCTCTATAGTCTTTGGCTTAATTCCCCAAGACACATGAGCAACAGCAATATCGATCGCATACCTGAAAGGTAATCGGTCTAATTGCTTACGTCCAACTTTTTTTGCTTGTTCAAACGCCAGAAATCCATCTGTGTTTCGTGCGGCTCCTGCAAGCTCTATAGAATCAGGTTGCAAAGTTTTGCTGTAAGCAAAGCTAGTGCATTCAACAACACAGTAGATACCATCATCAATCATCTCTTTCAGAGTCTCTATATCTCTGAAAACTTCAGGTTCAATTCGCTCAGTTCCTTGCGAATCTTTCACCCGCTTACCCAAAAACTTTTTCTGATTATCTCTACTGCTGCTCCACTCACTACGTTTCAAGGTGAGTGACACAGCAACTAAGGCATGGCCTTCTAGCAGAATTAGCTTCGGCAGTAAATTGCAACCGAGACATAAACCACTAAACATGATTGCAAGATCCAGACAGGTTCCTTGGCGTGGCTGCGAAAGAATTTCAACAGGCGTGCGAATGCGCTGATGGGTTTCTACTGTGCTGAATTTTTCGAGGTCATATTTGATTTTCTGCTCGACAAGGGTGTTGTAGATAGCCTCTATCAGACTCTCAAATTGCGCTTCTCGAATCAGATCAAAACTGCTAACATCCAAGTTAAACAGTTGAAGCGCTGAGTCTGTAGCAAACTGAGCCAACTCCTTCTCATTTGCTTTCGTCCAAATCCATTCCATCATCCAACTCCTAGAAGTACTATCACAACTAAACTTGCTTCACCACTTCAAACAAATCATGCACAGGCGTAGGAGCCTTTAAACCACCTTTCTCGACTCGAACCTCTACTCGGTGTAATCCTCCAGTCGGAAAAGCATTCTTGTCCAGGTGCAAAACCCATTGACCATCTTGTCCTTGAAAATCAGCACGTAGCGAAAAGTCCTCATCTGAAACAGAGGTAATTTTCGCTTTCAGTTTTCCAAAATCTTCACTCGCATTGATGATGTTGGCACGGAACTCAACTACTTCATCAGGAAGATATACGTCATCAAGATCCAAGCTGATTGCTGCTGGCTCTCTTGAAACGTCAACTATTCCCGGATTTTGGAAAACTTCTGTCCCCCTAACTTGCATTGCTGCAATGAGATTGCAAAGTTGGTCTAACACCTGACCATGATTTTGAATAGAGCCATGTCGTTCAGCGATATAGCTCTGTCGATACTCTGTAGAAAGTTCGATAGGAATGGCAGATATATAAGGAACTGTTCCATCACCACTTCCTAGAATCGGATCAGCGCCTTCGGGTAGTTCCAAACTGATCTCAATCTGACCATTCGTAGTTAAACTCGCCGATTGAAACGTAGGTTGCTTCGTGCCTACTACAGGAATAAGCGCATACTTATTTGC
>JBFLZA010000730.1:0-4271 GCA_040756535.1 Cyanobacteriota bacterium | reverse complement strand
AGTTCCCGTTGACGGCGAAGTGCTTTATGTACCTCTGGGTCGCGTCCGTACTTCGTTATCCGCTCCCGCAACCGGATAATAACAGGATCGGGGTTCATTTCCTGTGCCTTGCGTTGCTTGTGGCTCCATTCCAGCCAATCCGCAACGTATTTGCCAACAGATTCTCGATCGCGTAAATAGTACAAAATCGTCGCGTAAACTTGCTCCAACGTCACAGTCCGAAACTTCGGCTCAATTTCCTCTGGGCTTAACTTTCGATGTATGTACTCATAAAGAATACTCTCGATGCCAACCCGCGTTCCCTTAATCCGAATGTCATTAGGAGCTAAAAAGTCAAAATAGTCTTCTAATTGCATTTTTTATCCCTCATATCAATTTTGGATTTTAGATTTTAGATTAGACTCCCATGTCCTATCGCACACGAACATCGCGATGAAAACCCTTCTTCCCCCACACTCTACCCTCTACACCCTATTTTCATAGCAGAACTACTCTTGTTGAGCTGCAATCAGATAGTCGGGTACCCAGAATTTTTCTATTGGCATCAGGATAGCCACAGGCGCGAAAATATCGACCTCTTTCCCTCCTAAATTGGGAGTAGGCAGTAACCCAAACAATTCTCCATCAAGCCTCACAGCTTCAACAATGTCATCAAAATCAGCTTGAACTTCATCGAGGTATACGCAGTGGATTCCCCGTTCATCGTCGTAAAATTCTTCATCTTCAGGCAGGTAGGGGCCCGGTTTCATCTCATACATCAGTGCGTCTAACCGCTCAAACTCCCTACGTGGGATAATGGCAGCAACTTCTTCCCCCGCCTTCTGTAAGACAATCCGCTCTCCTTGAATCATGACTCTTGCGACGACATCAACCAAGTTATCCTTAACTTCATCTATTGTTAAGCGGATAAATCCCTCATCCTCAGTAGAATCGTTTTGAGCCTTTACGGTTTGTCTATCCTTCATCCCCTTGCACCACTCCCAAACCTGGTAAATTTTGCACAATACAATAATGTAGAGACGCACGTTTGAAGCGTCTTTACACCAAAGCATAGCCAAATCTCTATTTTTAAGAGCCGTTCATGAACAGTCCCTTCCTGACTCGCCTCCACAGTCCAGAACGTCCTGTCCTCGTCTTCGATGGGGCGATGGGAACTAACCTACAAACCCAAAACCTTACAGCAGAAGATTTTGGTGGGCCGCAGTACGAAGGTTGTAATGAGTATCTGGTACACACCAAACCAGAGGCGGTAGAGAAGGTGCATCGTAGCTTCCTCGAAGCTGGGGCAGATGTGATTGAGACGGATACCTTTGGGGGTGCCTCAATTGTACTGGCCGAGTATGACTTGGCAGACCAAGCTTACTATCTAAATAAGACAGCAGCTGAACTGGCGAAGCGGGTGGCGGCTGAATTCTCCACACCAGAAAAGCCCCGATTTGTTGCCGGTTCGATGGGGCCAACGACGAAACTGCCAACGCTGGGCCATATTGACTTTGACACGATGCAAGCGACTTTTGCCGAACAGGCAGAAGGATTGTATGACGGCGGCGTTGATTTATTTATTATCGAAACCTGCCAAGATGTGCTGCAAATCAAAGCCGCACTGAATGCTGTTGAACAAGTATTCCAGAAAAAGGGAGAACGGCGTCCCTTGATGGTGTCGGTGACGGTGGAAGTTCAAGGCACGATGCTGGTGGGTTCTGAGATTGGTGCAGCACTGACGATTTTGGAACGTTACCCGATTGATATTCTCGGTCTGAACTGCGCCACTGGTCCAGACCGGATGCAAGAGCATATTAAGTATTTGTCTGAGCATTCGCCGTTTGTTGTATCCTGTATTCCCAACGCGGGACTACCGGAAAACATCGGAGGTCATGCTCACTACAAGCTAACGCCGATGGAACTACGGATGGCGTTGATGCATTTTGTAGAAGATTTGGGTGTGCAGGTAATTGGTGGCTGTTGTGGTACGCGCCCGGAGCATATTCAACAATTAGCAGAAATTGGCAAAACGCTGAAGCCAAAAGAGCGCCATCCTCACTACGAACCTTCAGCAGCATCAATTTACAGTCCCCAAGCTTATGAGCAGGATAACTCGTTCCTGATTGTGGGTGAACGCTTAAATGCTAGTGGTTCTAAGAAGTGCCGCGACTTGTTGAATGCCGAAGACTGGGATGGATTGGTGTCGTTGGCGAAAGCCCAAGTGCGGGAAGGGGCACACGTTCTGGATGTGAACGTGGATTATGTGGGACGTGATGGCGTGCGGGATATGCACGAATTGGCGTCTCGGTTGGTAACGAATGTTACATTGCCCCTGATGCTGGACTCCACCGAATGGCAAAAGATGGAGGCTGGCTTAAAAGTTGCTGGCGGTAAGTGTTTGCTCAACTCCACGAACTATGAAGATGGGGAAGAGCGTTTCTTTAAGGTGCTGGAGATAGCCAAGAAGTACGGTGCGGGTGTTGTCGTTGGCACCATTGATGAAGAAGGGATGGCGCGGACAGCCGAGAGGAAATTTGCGATCGCACAACGCGCCTATCACCAAGCGGTAGAATACGGTATCCCTCCCCATGAAATCTTCTTTGACCCCCTCGCGCTTCCGATTTCTACAGGGATTGAAGAAGATAGAAGCAATGGCAAAGCCACGATAGAAGCAATTCGTCGCATTCGGGAAGAACTCCCAGGCTGTCACATTATCTTGGGCGTTTCCAATGTTTCTTTCGGGTTGAATCCAGCAGCACGAATCGTCCTCAATTCCATGTTCCTACATGAGGCAATGGCAGTAGGAATGGATGCGGCAATTGTCAGTGCTAGCAAGATTCTGCCTTTGGCGAAGATTGAGCCAGAACATCAGGAAGTCTGCCGGAAGTTAATCTTTGACGAACGGCAGTTTGACGGGGATATTTGTACCTATGACCCCTTGGCAGAGCTTACCACGCTGTTTGAAGGAAAGACAACAAAACGCGATCGCTCCCAAGACGAACACCTCCCCGTCGAAGAACGCCTCAAACGCCATATTATTGATGGTGAACGTATAGGGTTAGAAGAACAGCTAGCCAAAGCATTAGAACAGTATCCCCCCCTCGAAATCATTAATACGTTCTTGCTCAATGGCATGAAAGTCGTGGGGGAACTCTTCGGTTCCGGGCAAATGCAGCTTCCCTTTGTCTTGCAATCGGCGGAAACCATGAAAGCGGCAGTGGCATATTTAGAGCCATTCATGGAAAAAGAAGAAAGTGGCAATAATGCCAAGGGAACAGTTGTGATTGCCACCGTTAAAGGGGATGTTCATGATATTGGGAAAAACCTTGTAGATATCATCCTTTCTAACAACGGTTATAAAGTTGTTAATCTCGGCATCAAGCAGCCAGTTGATAACATTATTGAAGCTTACGAAAAGCACAACGCTGACTGCATCGCCATGAGTGGATTGTTGGTGAAATCCACCGCTTTTATGAAAGAGAATTTGGAGACATTTAACCAGCGAGGAATCACTGTACCTGTGATTTTAGGGGGTGCAGCGTTGACACCCAAATTTGTCCATGAAGATTGCCAAAACACCTACAAAGGGAAGGTTGTTTATGGCAAAGATGCGTTTTCTGACCTCCACTTCATGGATAAATTGATGCCTGCAAAAGCGGCTAGGAAGTGGGATGATTTAAAAGGATTTTTGGATGAGGACGGGTTACAGGACGGCAAAATGAAGGTTGAAAGTTCTGAGGAGTTGAATGTAATGACTTCGGAAAATAACCTTCAACCCTCTAACCTTAAACCTTCAACTCCCCCAGATACTCAGCGTTCAGAGGCAGTTGCTGTTGATATTGAACGTCCAACACCTCCCTTCTGGGGAACTCAAGTTTTGCAATCCGAAGATATTCCGTTAGAAGAGATTTTTGGGTATCTGGATTTGCAAGCTTTGATTGCCGGACAGTGGCAGTTCCGCAAGCCGAAAGAACAATCGCGGGAAGAGTATGATGCGTTTTTGCAAGAGAAGGTTTACCCAATTCTAGAAGATTGGAAGCAGCGAATTGTTGAGGAGAAGTTGTTGCATCCTCAAGTGATTTATGGGTATTTACCCTGTCAGTCTGAGGGGAATTCTCTGTATATTTACAATCCGGCTACCCCCCCCAACCCCCCCTTAGTACGGGGGGGAGAAGAGGAGGTTATTGCAACCTTCGAGTTTCCTCGACAGCGTTCTTTGCGTCGTCTGTGTATTGCTGATTTTTATGCGCCGAAGGAGTCTGGAGTTGTGGATGTATTCCCGATGCAGG
>JBFLZA010000729.1:0-4280 GCA_040756535.1 Cyanobacteriota bacterium | reverse complement strand
AGAAATACCTTTCCCCAGCAATCATTGCGCCACGGGAACCTGTGAAGGCTATGTGTCGGCCTTCAAAATCTTTTCTGTTCATATTTGAAAACTTGTAAACATCAGCCTGTTTGCCACTAGGCTGTTTTACGAATGCGATCACAAGTCCGTTAAGATGTTTACATCCTACAACTCAACTGAAGTAAATGTAAATTCAATCTGTTGAATATTTGCAATAAACTGAAAATAAATAACCCCCGAATTTCGGGAAGTTTTAGGAATTTAATCCTTGAATTTGGCAATCTTATACCCTAAGCTTAGATAACAACTCATCCCATCTACATCCATCTACAAGTAACATTCAGATACTAGTTTTTAAACCCCAATTCTTCCAAAGTCATCACACCACAAATTCCGTCTACCGCAATTCCTTGCTGTTTTTGAAATTCACTTACAGCTTGAGAGGTTTTATACCCATAGATACCATCACAGGGAACATCAAATCCACGAGCACACAGAGCGTGTTGGAGTCGTTTAACGGCATCGCCAGTTGCTCCCTGGCGCATGGGAGTCATAAACTCACGCTTTGGCTCTGAGGATTCTTTGGGCTGTGGCAGCGCTGGGACATGAGTTTTACTGAAGCCTGTAACTGGAGTTTTGAGCAGTCGTGATTTCGTACCGGGCCCCCAGTAGCCATCTTCGGAAATTTTGTCCCCTGGATGGTTGAGATTCCATAACGATTGGAAGGCTTTTACTGATAAGGGTCTGATATCAATGCAACCTGCGCCCCGATAATCAAAGTGCATGGGGTCAAATGAGCCTATCCAGTCCCATCCCTCAACTTCCAGATATCTGCGCCAATCCTGAGCATCTTCAATGTGGGGGAAAAGTAACGAAGCTGTCATAAAGTGCCAAATTCCCTCAAACCCTTTCCGTGCAATTGTTTCAGCTTTTGCCTAAGCCGCTAGTTCAATCGGCAACCGTTCATCAAGATCCAATCGGAACGTCCCATAAGGATTGACATGACCCCAAATCAACGGAGTTAGCGCCCTCAAATCCTCTGGCTGCATCAATTCCATCCATTTCGGCTGTGATAAGACCTGCTGGATCATCAGCGTGTTGATGTAAACTAAACACGACTGCAACAGATGTAAAGACAACACCGCAATCTCCTGGTCTTCCAGTCGGTTAGTAGCAATTTCCTTTCCCTTGCCAAAGAAAATAAACCCATTGGCATTGTTCCAGTTTTCCACCACATTCAGTGCCTGATTAATTTCTCGACGCAAAGATTCTGAATTGAGATACTGACACAAAAAAATTGTCTTGATAACCTTCCCTAGCTCCGCCAAGGCGCGATAGGTGGGGTGGGTCAAGTTCTGACGAGTAAACCGCTTGAGAATTGCCTCTGTTTCTGTCGCTACACTCTTGAAATGTTGCGTAAAATTGACCCGTAAGTCCGTTTCCTTAAGCATGTCCAACAGACTTGTCGAAGACCAGCAGCGCTCAATTTCAGTTTTGAGACGGTCTAAATTAATAGGTTCAGGACTGGGTTGAAAGGGAGATAAGCGAATCCAACCCTCGCTTTTCTGAAGAATTTGCACCTCCTGATTTTTAGGCATTCTTTGGTCAAGTTTTGCCAAAGATTCCTGCATCTGCTCCTGCAAATCGGTGATAAATTTGTCTATATTAGTGGGTTGAGAAAGAGCCTGGTAGTAGACCTCTCGGTTTTCCTCAAAATCAGTGGGTAAATCCTGGTCAGGGTTGCGATAACGGGAAGCCCCAACCACCCAGATTTCCTTGCATCGCAGTCCGTCCCGTAATGCCTGAAGCACCGCTAGTTCATAATTAATCCGATTAATTCTAACTGAATCATCTTCCTGCTGTTCAAGAATCAGTTCTTGCCAAGATGAGCGAATAATTCCCTCAATAGGGACTTCTTCTGATGAAGCATAATAACGTTGTTTGCTATCTTTGTATTTTTTGAGTAACTCCAGAGCCTCAATCACAGGACGGTGGATATCATTGTTGGAGCGAAATTCCAAGAGGCTCAACAAAATCGGCGCAATCCGGCGATAATGGTTGCTATAGGAGGAGCGCATTACTGTATAAACCTTTTCCCGATACGCCGTTCCTGTAGACTTAAACTCCCGCACCAGATTCTTTAAGGTCTGTTCTCCCACAATGGGATAAATTACTTCTTTTACCACACCTTCGGGTTTGTCCAATGCTGCTTCAGCTAATTGAAACAGTAAGCCCGTTTTTCCACTAACTTTATTGAAATCATTGAGCAGTTCTTTTTCTACCCGTCGTTGGGCCCTTGCTCCAATCCGATGAACAATTTGAATAAGCAGTTCAACCAAGTTATCAGTGATTTCTCGACTCCGCAGCCAACAAAAAGCAGCCAAGAGTGTATAACGTTTATGGTCTGGGTGACGGCGTAATTGGCTGGGGGCTTCAACAGCAACCCTTTGCTTATAGGTTTCAAGAACTTTGGCTCCAACCTGCCCAAATAACTGCTCTGGTAGTTCCAGTTGGCGCAGTTGTTCTAGTTTGGCAGCCTCTTTTTGGAGGCTGTCTAACCCTAAGCGACCTGGGTCAGTTTTCAGTTGTGCTAGCAGTGAAGCCGTTACAACTGTTTGATTATCTCCTTCAATAGGTTCATCCCTGGAAGCTGTCAGTAATGCATCCAGGCGTTTGCGTATTGGAAGTGATAACTGACTGGCTATGTGCTGACAAAACTCTTCTTCAAAACTCCGTATTGCCGAACGCACTAATCGTTCTAGACGTTCGGGCGTGGGCGGTTCAATTTTTAAGGCTCGTAAATGCTGTTTAGCTGCTAGTTTGAGTGACTCAATTTTCAACTCATAAGCCAGAAGTTGGGTTTGCAACCAAGCCGTTAAAGCTTTACCATCTTTGACCTGAAAAGTCCGAAATCCTAGAAAGTGACGAATTTCAACCCGATGTCTTTTAAGCGTCCGTCCTTGCCAATCGAAGCTAGCATAACTATCGCTACATTAGAAGGATGATTGCTGCGTCTCGAATCCTATGTCTTCCCACTTTTCGAGCAGCTCGAATCAGTGACTCTACTTCCGATAGTCGCAAATATTCTCTATCTCGCTCTTTTTCTTTGTTTTGGGGGTGGAGGAGAGTGAGTTGAAAACTTTGCCTTAAATGGATGTGGAGTCGCGGCAGCTGGCATGAGTCTAAACCTCATGCTTGTGTATCTGTCTCTAGGATACTCTGCCTAAAAGAGGACGAACTAGGCAAAGTTAGTCAGGAGATAACTAAAAAATCCCCATTGGGAAAAGGACAAGCTGAAACAATTGCAGGGCAAGGGTTTAAGGAAATTTGGCACTTCATGACAGCTTCGTTACTTTTCCCCCTTGTACCCAGGTTCTAAGATTCTCCTGCTCTTGCTGAGTGAGATCTTGTTGCCACTTTGCTTTTGAATCTTCCAAGGGGTTCTCCTAATAACTCAATACGCCTACGGGAAGCCTTCCGCCAATGCCATGACAGGGCTTGTATCCCAACGGGTTTCTCCGGCTGGTCTTTTTCCCCTACACCCTACACCCCACACCCGCTCGTGCGTGGGGCTTGGTGAGTGCGCTCGCACCTACCGATGTGGACTGAATCATGAATTATCTCCCTCCACAAACTCTAAATCGGTGCCCCCCCGTAAGATTACAGAAAGCAGATTCGACTGGGAGCACACAGACATCCCCCGAACGCCTTCAAGGAACTTGGGGAATCCCAAATCGGCGATACATTGCACAATCGTTGTGTTGAGGGCTTCTATACAATCCTCCAATTCCTCCGGTGTTTGCGCCGTCTCGAGCGCGGCTAGGCAGACATCCACTACGGGCGAGAGATAGTCTTCAATCAGGCTTTTCTCGTTTTCATTCAGCTCGGAAAAATTATTACTGCCCCTATATAGCCCTAATAGGACGAGTAATATTTTTTTGAGTCGCGACCACCCCCCAAATTCCTTAGCGATTTTGCTAATCAGTTCTTGGGATTTGCCGATTAAGGCTGCGATCGCATCCTGGGTAATTTTTTGTCCTTGGTCTTGTAACTGCCCCACGGCCTGCAAAATCTTCCAGCGGGTAATCTGGTCGGGGGTGCCAGCGAGGGGGGTCAGCTCAAATGCTTCTTTGTTGATGACCTTGCATCCGAGGTCAGTCAAATAGCTCAAGTCTTGATTGCTGCTGGCTATGTAGAGCGTAAATTCTCTTTCAGGGTACAGATGCACCCGCTGGCGACCCCCAGTCTGTATAATTTCCGCCTCAACCAATCCTTGGTAA
>JBFLZA010000728.1:0-4296 GCA_040756535.1 Cyanobacteriota bacterium | reverse complement strand
GCAGAACTGATGGCTCAACCGTTTGTCAACTTTGTTCACCCCGAAGACCGGACAAGAACCAGTGTGGAGGCGGAAAATCATGCTGCTGGTGCTGCTGCACCCCACTTTGAAAATCGCTACCGTTGTAAAGATGGGTCATACAAGTGGCTATCTTGGACATCGGTTGCGAGTCCTGAACAAGGGTTGCTGTATGCCGTTGCGCGGGATGTAACAGCTTCTAAACAAGCCCAACAGCAGCTAGAGCAGCAGGCAGCAATCTTGCAAAGACAGGCTGACTTGCTGGAGTTGGCATACGAGGCAATTATTGTCCGGGATGCAGATGGAGCCATTACCTACTGGAACCGGGGTGCAGAATCGATGTACGGCTGGAGGCGAGAAGAAGCGATGGGTCAGGTGACTCACACCTTGTTGCAAACTCAGTCTCCAGAACCAGGTGGTGACCTCAATGTTATTGTCCTGCAACAGGAGCATTGGCAGGGAGAACTGACCCACACTTGCAAAGATGGTAAGCAAATTATTGTTGAAAGCCGCCAAATGTTGATTCGTAATGAGCAGGGTACATCAACCGGATTTTTAGAAGTCAATCATGACATTACAGAGCGCAAGCGTACTGAGACTGCCCTACGCAACCTCAACCAGGAACTGCAACGGCTGCTAGCAGAGTCCCAAACCCTACTTGAGGTGATTCCCATCGGCATTGGCATTGCTGAAGATCCGGAATGTAACAAGATTCGCGTTAACCCTGCCTTTGCCAAGCAATTGGGGATTCCCTCAAGGGACAATGCCTCCCTTAGCGCCTCTGATGACGAAAAGCCGATGAGTTTCAAGGTTTACCTAGACGGTCGAGAACTGGCTCCAGAGGAACTGCCGATGCAGTACGCAGCTGCTCACGGCGTTGAGGTGCTGGATTTGGAAGTTGATGTGGTTCGCGACGATGGCAAAGTGGTGACGCTGTTAGAGTATGCTGCACCTTTATTTGATGAAGCCGGGAAAACCAGGGGCAGTGTGGCTGCCTTTTTGGATATTAGCGATCGCAAGCAGGCAGAAGCCCAAGTCAGACAACTCAACGCCACTCTAGAACAGCGAGTTGAGGAACGTACTGCCCAACTGCAAGAAGCCAATCAGGAATTAGAAGCCTTCTCCTACACGGTTGCTCACGACCTCCGGGCACCTTTACGAGGGATTCAAGGGTTTGCTCAAGCCTTAGTTGAGGATTATGGCGGGCTGTTGGACGAAACAGCGCAGGACTACATCCAGCATATTTTTGATGGCACCGATCGCATGAACGCTCTGGTTCAAGATCTGTTGGCATACAGTCGCCTCAGTCGCGAGGAAGTCACGCTTACCACTGTTCGTTTGACACAGGTTGTGGCCCAAGCCCAAGCGCAACTGCAATCAGAGTTACAGGAGCGGCAAGCCGAAATAACTGTTTCACAACACTTGCCCAATGTCAAGGGGCATCGTCCTATACTGGTGCAAATGGTTGTCAACCTGCTATCTAATGCGATTAAGTTTGTTGCTCCGGAAGTCCAACCCCAAATCCGGGTTTGGGCCCAACAGCAGGACAATTGGGTACGTCTGTGGGTCGAAGACAACGGAATTGGCATTGAACCACACTATCAAGAGCAGATATTTGGGGTCTTCGAGCGGCTGCATGGCAGGGAAGCTTATCCTGGTACAGGCATTGGTCTAGCCATCGTGCGAAAAGGTGCAGAACGTTTGGGTGGACGAGCTGGTGTAGAGTCAGTTATCGGTCAAGGAAGTCAATTTTGGATAGAGTTGCAGGAAGTCAAGTCGTGAACAGCCCTTACAGTTCTACAATATTGCTCGTGGAGGACGATCCAGCTGATGTATTTAGGATTCAACGAGCATTCCGCAAAACAAACTTAGCCAGTTCTCTGGAAGTCGTCACCGATGGAGAAAAAGCCATTGATTACCTGAGTGGACAGGAAGTTTATCAAGACCGCGATCGCTATCCATTACCGAGCTTAGTGCTGCTCGACCTCAAACTGCCGCGACGTTCTGGTTTTGAAGTCCTGAGCTGGCTGAGGAATGAGTCTGATATCAAACATCTGCCAGTGGTGGTTCTAACTTCTTCCGACCAGCAGGTTGATATTAAGCGTGCCTACTCACTGGGAGCCAATTCTTACTTGACTAAACCGCCCGCTCCTAATGCTCTATTAGAAATGGTACAGGTAGTTGGACTTTACTGGCTCTGTTTCAATCGCTCACTGGGTTGACATCCTCCCCGCCTAAATTAAAGATTATGGACGGGGATTCCCCTCATCACTATGGGAGTAAATTCAGAGCGTTCCCCTCTTGAAAAATGAAAGGGAATAGTGGGAGTAGTAGAGATGACACAACTACAGCAAAAGACAGTTTTAGTGGTTGAAGATGAGGAATCTGACCTGTTTTCCTTGGAAAGAGCCTTTCGGCGGTTGGGGTCAGAATTTGTCCTTCAGGTTGTCGGAACTGGTCAGGACGCAGTTTGCTATCTTGAGGGAAAGGAACCTTATAGCGATCGCACTCAATACCCCCTACCTGTTTTGATCGTCTTAGATCTGAGACTGCCGGGAATGTCCGGTCTAGATCTGCTCAAGTGGATACGCCAACAGCCATTATTCAAAGAGTTACCCATCATTGCTTTAACAGCTTATGGCAATCGTGATTTACCCCGTGCTTATGACTTAGGCCTTGACTTCTACTTACTCAAGCCAGCAGAAGCTAACTCATTGGCTGAAGTGTTGCAGGCGCTTAGTTTATACGAAAGTTGACTTGGACAAGCTGCCAAGCTAGCAGGTGTAAGCTTAGAGAGACTACGGGAATAGGTGCGGATAGGCACAAGGAAGGTTACAAGAAAATACTTGACACTCTCCGCCCTAGAAGTGTGGAGATTCTTCGTTTATAGAGCCAGTTTGCTGAAATAGGCTTGCACCGATTTCCGTAGAGGCTAGCTCTCCTGAAGCGTTTGGATGTCAAAGGTTAAACCGCTGAGCAACTTCAGAAATTTCTCTCGATTTTTTCAAGCAGTGATAGTAGATCGTTTAATTCAATATACAAATGGAAGCATCTCCGACAAAGCGGCTAATTTTAGTTCTGGAAGGGAACCCTGAGCATACTCGTCTAATTGAAGATGCACTGAATCACAATTCAGTAGAGCGCCAAATTGTGGTACTCCCGGATGGTATACAGGCGATGGATTTTCTACATCGCAGGGGAGAATATGTGGACGCTACCCGTCCAGACCTGATTCTGCTCAACTTGAACTTGCCAGGAAAGGATGGCAGAGAAATTCTGGCAGAAATTAAGGCTGACGTACAGCTCAGGCGGATTCCCATTGTGGTGTTAACGACTTGTGCAAGCGTTGAAGACGTTTTTACAAGCTATGCAGTTCAGGGGAATTGTTATGTAATCAAATCCTCTGATCTGGCTCAGCTATTTGGGCTGGTCAAACGTATTGAAGAATTTTGGCTGGGAATTGTTACTTTACCCATAGAGTAGGAAATTACTCAATCCGAATTTTTATAAAAAAATATTAAGTTTAAATTATTAAAATAAACTTTTAGATGATTTTAGCCGTTATTCTCTATTTAAGAATCTTCTGATTTATCATAAGAACTTCCTTCAGGCGTTCAGCTATCTTCTGCGTTATGCTGATGAGTGAAGGCACAAGTAAACAATCAGGTAAAAATAACAGGTGCTGGGCGATTAAAACTCAGTCCTAAATATAGGAACTGCTGTTATAGATTAGGTCTGCTGGAGTAGCAGTATAGATTCTGGCTCATCTCAATAGATGGATAGAGGGGAATAGATGGTAAAACCCAACCTGATAGAGATGAGCCAATCATAGGATTCACGGTCAACTACTCACCCTTACTTCGTTGAAGGGTGAGCTGGGAAGATTCAGCTTCCAGTAACAGTTGTCTACCGCGCATAGTTTCTAGATGGCACACACGGCTGAATATTCCCCTAGTTCAGCCCTCTGTAAGACTCCTGATTTAGGTCGCTTTAAGACAGGACATCTTTCTAGAAATGGCGGTAAGGGGCAAGTAACTTTTCATAAAGGATTATCTCCTCTATGCAACGAGCAGCAGTAATTTCACCTGACGGGCATCCACTAATGCCTACCAAGGCATCAAGAGCTAGGCGTTGGCTTAGAGAAGGGAAGGCAAGAATATATCCCAACGACCTGAATATTTTTGCCATTCAACTATTCAATGAACCATCAAGGCATGAAACCCAAGATATGGTCATTGGTATCGACCCAGGTAAATTGTTTTCTGGCGTTGGCGTTCA
>JBFLZA010000727.1:0-4313 GCA_040756535.1 Cyanobacteriota bacterium | reverse complement strand
AAAGGGAAAATGGTTCGCGGCGTTACGCCGCGAACCATTCATGCTTATGGTGTAGTTGGAGTTTTAGGCACTGACAGAATTTGATGTCGTGCCCGTCGTTGGCTTAAGGTTTACAAAAATATCCTCCTGACACGAGTTGGAGAGTAGTTCCAGTGGGACAATCCTCCTGAGTGATGCTGCCTTGAAGGGCAGAGGCAGAGGGTGCTGCACGGTTTGCACTTTGAGCTGGAGTTAGAACGGGTCCAACCAGTGCTAGCACTTCGTCACTGGTGGCAAAGCCATCAAAGGCTGGATCTTCAAAGGGAATCGGGAAACCCTCTCGATTCTCGTTATAGATCACCTCATCTGCGCTACGAATCCAGGGGCGAATATCTGCACCTAACACCTCCTGCCTCAGGTAACGGATTCCTGCCGCATGGCGAGCCTCTACTGTATGAATTTCCAGCGCCCCAGCCAAAATCGTGTCATTTCCTGCTGCCTGTAAGTTTGGTACTTGCCCTTTATAGGCTGCCACTCCCAGATCTTCGACATACTGTAGTGCCAGGAGCAGATCGGCAAGATTGGCAAAAGGATTTCGACCCAGGATAGCACTATAGTTAGGATTAGCTGGAATCGTAACTGTACTCGGATTTCCACCTAAGCTGGTCAATACGGCTGATAAATCAGCAACGTGTTGAGCCTCATCTTGTCCATAGGAAGTAATCGCGTTCTTGACTATCTGAGGAGCGTTTGTCAAGCTGCCACTTTGAGTGGCACTAACCGCACGACGATAAAAATCAGCTTCTAGCTTCTCTAAAGTGAGTGCGTATTCAACAACTTGTTGAGGGTTCAGCACGGGACCAAAAGCTTGGGCTAGTGCGGCTGGGGTAGTAACAAGAGATGCAAAAAGAAAGAGCATCAGGAATGCAACACGGGAAATCAGGGATAAGGTTTGGGTGCTGATTCGCTCCAGGCTTTTCGTTGTAGATTCAAAGAAGTTGGGATGAGACTGCATATTGTTCGCTGCCTGCTTTACTACAAGATTTGAAAAAATTGCCATTGTAAATCTCCTGAGATCAGGCAACGAGAGCACCATTGATGGGGTTGTTGATCAGGTTTAGTGAGCCGACGATTTGTACAATCTGCTTAGGCGTGTACAGCTCATCGTAAGCTCGTCCCATAAAGGGGTTGAGTTCATCTACTAATTCAGCATTGCTGACTGCGCGATCGCTAGGCAGTTCGGTGACAGGTCGTCCTAACAAGGCTCGAACTCCCGCCGCGTGACGACCTTCGACCGATACGATCGAGCCTGCTGCCAAAATGTAAGTTGGATTCGTCAGGCTTGGTCCTGCGCCATTGTAGGCGTGTACTCCTGTATCTTCTAGCGCAACTGCCGTATTCAAGATGGTGTCACGGTTGCTCAGCACAGCGGCTAAACCAGACGGGTTAAAGCTAATGTCTCTGGTTTGAAAAATGACATTTTCAGCCAACACCTGTCGTAGAAACGTTACGTGAGTTGCTTCGTGAACACCGAGCGTCCTCACATATTCGAGCTCTTCGGGGTCGGTAATCTTGCCCGATCTGACCACGGCGGCATAGAATGCCGCCTCTAGTTCTTCTAAAAGCAGGGCAAAGTTAAGGATGCCAATGTCGTCAGCGTTGAAGGTCAAGGTGCGAACACTCCCTGTCGTCAGCGCTGTCACTGATTTAGGTATTGCTGTTAAAGCGGCTGCGCCAAGACCATAAAGACCCCATTTCAGCAGTTTGCGTCGTGAAGCGGAAGATGCTTTCCTTGGCAGGTTATTTTGCAACGTCATAAGGTTTGTCCTAGTGGTGAACTCAAATTCCTGTGAAGCCATGAGTACCCATGCCAAGAGAGCCGTCTCTCTTGGACAGCCATCCTGGTTTGTTTAGTACTTTGGCGTTAGCGTTGACTCAGTTCGTTATGGCAAGGTGCGATCGCGCCTGTTAGGATAAGAGCGCAGATGTACAGGTTTACTTGCGTTGACTCAGTTCGTTATGGCAAGGTGCGATCGCGCCTGTACTGAATTGCCAGTTCGCTAGCTAGACTGCTCTCTAGCTCATGCTGCTTCGGCTACACCTAGTTAGATTGTTCCTGCTTTTTCTGATTCCTCAATCGCAGTGAAACACCCGAAGCCCCGGCAATTAAGAGAGCCAGGATAGATGAGGGTTCAGGAACCGGCTCAGCTCCAGTTACATCGATCGTGTAGCTGCCACCACTATTCAAAATTGCACCGTCAAACCCAGCTAACGGTGCGTCTCCTCCAGGACCAGTCGGTCCAAAAACTCCTGTAAAGATGTCTTCTGCTGGTACATCTACAGGGAAATCAGCAAGACTGGGAAAAATCCTATCGCCTGCTGCATTTACAGGGCTATAGTCGAAGCCAGAGATGCCCAAATAGTAGGTGCCCGACTGAGTTGGGGTAAACGAGCTATTGGCTGGGAGAGTAGACTGCAACGTGCCACTGGAGTCGTCATTAAAGTAGATTCCAGAGCCATCAGCATCAAATAAGAACAACCTTGTGTCAAAATCAGCCCCGCCTACGGTTGTAGCAGAGAAAGATTGACCACCCGTTAAAAAGATCTCAAACAGATCAGCAGGATCATCAAATCCAGATAATGTCCCAGAGATAGACTCTAGCAGCAATGTTCCAGATGGGATGACTTGAGCTGTACTCTGAGCTGTACTCAAACTCTCACCAGCATCATCAACTTCAGTAAATGTAAATGCTTGAGCATGAATTGGGGATAGGACTGTAGCTAACACTGACATTGCCATCGTTGATCTGACATGTCTTATAAGTTGCCTCATGAATGCTTTTCTCTTCTTAAAGGTCTAAGTGAAGTGAGCTACGTTGTGCGCTACGTCTGCCGAACCCTCACTTTTTCGCAAGCTTTTTGGTGAGCGAGGCAACAGAAAAATTCCTAAAAGGAAAACAGCTTTGTTGTCAGAATGCTTCTATTCTTTGAAGCTGTGTCTACGCGAAATTACGTATTTTCACTTAAGTTAAAAAATACAGGAATTGTAATCACGTAACTTCTTGCTATGGATAGATATACTGAGCTATCTATCAGCATTCCTACAGCAGGCGATCGCTTAACTGTAAGGTAGTCGGGCAATTGCGTAGGTTTTACCTTTCTCTCCCTTAGGAAGTCGCTCATCAAGGGTGATTGTCAAAATTAAGACAGCACAAATTAACAAACCCGTAAGTGTTAGGGCAGCGCGATGTAGCAATTATTATACTGAAATCAAACAATCCTCAGTATGGAGACCACTTCCATTCAAGAAATCTAGCGTTAAGGTTCGAGTTCTCTTGAGCTTCCGATAGCTTGCTCAAATCGTTAAGACCACTTGAGCTATAACTCACTAGGGTTAATCAGCAAAGGCTTCAAAGAAAAGACTATATTTTTCCCTTGACTCTCCAGTATAGTGGAGGGTTTATCATTTAGAGTAACTCGAATAGGGAATGAGTACAGCTGTCACTTGATTGGTGAAGGTTATGCGGTAGACAGACCTGTTTCCCCTTGAGGAGAGAAGAGTAAGATGCAGCAACTACTAGCTCAAGGATTGAAGCAGTAATTTCCAATCCCTAAAACCACGAAATCAGATATCTAGGATTTAACGCTATGACACTACAACTCAAAGTTCCAAAACTTGCCTGTTCTGCTTGTGTAAACACTGTAACCAAAGCAGTAACTTCAGTTGACCCAACTGCCCAGGTAACAGCGGACACAAAAACGAAGATAGTCAGCATTGAAACGCAAAAATCAGAAGCAGAAATTAAAAACGCGATCGCATCTGCTGGTTATCCCCCTGCCTAATCATTAATCTCCCCAGACTGTTGTCCTAGGGGTGCAAAGGAACTCGTCACATGGAAACCCTTACACTAAAACTGCGAGGCATGAGTTGTGCCTCATGTGCTAGCAATATTGAAGAAGCCATTCGCTCTGTGCCAGGAGTAAGTGAGTGCAACGTTAACTTTGGTGCAGAGCAAGCTACCGTCCAGTACAACCCCCAAAAAACCGATTTAGAAACCATCCAAAACGCTGTTGAGGAAGCGGGTTACTCGGCTTACTCCCTCCAAGAACAGCAAATGATAACGGGAGAAGATGATGCGGAAAAAGCGGCTAGAAAAGCAGAATCCCGCAAGCTTGTCCTTAAAGTTGTGGTGGGAGGTGTAATTAGTGTCATCCTGATCGTGGGGTCATTGCCCATGATGACTGGGTTACACTTACCCTGGATTCCTGCATGGTTGCATAACCAGTGGATTCAGTTAGTGCTGACAGCACCTGTGCAATTTTGGTGTGGTTAC
>JBFLZA010000726.1:0-4356 GCA_040756535.1 Cyanobacteriota bacterium | reverse complement strand
CCTGATTACATTTGGGCGATCGCACATCGGGGGGTGACCTATGAGTACATGAGACGCTATGAAGAAGCTCTCAGTGACCTTAATAGAGCCATCGAACTGAATCCTGGCTATGTTTGGGCGATCACACACCGAAGCCGAACCTACGAGCAGATGAAATGCTATGAGAAAGCGTTAGAAGATTTTGACAAAGCGATCGCGCTTGACGAGACCATTATCCCCCGTTGGCGTAGTGAGCGCGGGTTACTACTCAGCTTTATGGGGCAATATGCTGAGGCGATTGAATATTACGAGCAAGGATTAAAAGAGAATCCAGATGATTACCTAGCCTTGTATGGTCTTGTTAGCACCAACACTTGCTGGAAAGGACGACGTGAAACTCAATCACAAATTAACGAAGCTCGTACTGTGCTACTGTCAGTTGCCAATACAGAAGTGCGTAGTGTTGCTCTGTATGGTCTAGGTGGCTTGGCTGCTCTTCAAGGTGAAATAGACCAAGCTTTGAGCTATTTGCAAGAAGCTATCTCACTGGATAACTACCGCGCAGACACGGCGAATCACGACCGAGTTTGGCTTGACCTTTACTCTGAGCCACGCTTTCAAGCTTTACTCAGTGAGATTATACAGACATGAGTTGTGAATGGATTGGCTCATGTGGATACAAATGCAGAAAGCAAATTTAACGAGGTGAAACTCACACCTAGTTTCTAAAACAAACCCTTTCAGGAGGCTTTACCAAATGACTGGCAACATCAAACAACAATCTTCCACAAATGCTTGGTTTTACGCTCAAAGAGGGGAAACGTTTCGGTTGCTTGCAGGCAACACAGAAAGCCCCAACACAAACTTGAGTCAAGCACGCTCATGTTTTGACAACGCTCTCAATGAAGATCCCAACTATATCTGGGCTACTGGTCGTCGGGGTGTAACCTACCGCCAGCTTGCGAATTTTGAGCTGGCGGAACAAGATTTTAAAACTGTTATTACTAAGTCCCCAGGCGACCCTTGGGGTTATGCCCAACTGGGGGAAACCTATCGCCTTATGTTATTCAGAAGCGGTAGTACAGACCCAAAAAGTGTGTTTGCTAAAACAGCCATAGAACTATTTGAGAAGGCTATTAGTTTATACCCCGAATATGCCTGGGCTTATGCTCACTTAGGTGCTACATACTACTGGATTCAGCCCTATAAAAAGGCCAAAGACTGCTTGAACAAAGCTATTGATTTGACCGACCGCTCCTACGCTTGGGCTTTTGCTTACTTGGGTTCGGTTTACTATAAAGAGAGCGACTACGAAAAGGCTGAACTGTACTGGAAGATGGCTCAACGCTTAGATCCGAGAGTGCTTCCAGATACTGCACCCTATGATATGGCACTGCTGTCCCATCTTACAGGGCGATTTGACGACGCAATTGAACAATACAATCAGCAATTGCAGGAGAAGCCGAATGATCCACTTGCTCTCTACGGTATTGCCTTGGCGACAATTGGCAAGAATGGAGTTGATAAAGCTAAGACCGAAATTGATAGAGCCTCTACCCGATTGCAGGAGCATGAGCATAGTGCTGCCTTTTATATGCTAGGTTCTTTAGCTTACCTGCAAGGCAAGGGTGACCAAGCTCAAAAATATTTACAAACGGCTACTACATTTCGGGACGATCTCACTAGTAAAAGCAACGAACCCTTTAGTATTATAAAGCGCTCCCTGGCAGTTAATGATCTAAGCTGGCTTGGTTTGGATAATGATGAAGGGTTTCAATCGTTAATTCCTCCGCTTCGGAAAGCTTGAAACTGATTCGGTTGATTAGATTTGAAGAAACCTATAACTAAGGAGGTCTACTTGAGTAAGTTATTAGATTTTCTGACCGAACTGGCAATCAATCCTCGAAAACAGGAAGCCTTCATCAAAAACCCTGATGTAGTGATGAATACCGCAAGCTTATCTGAAGCAGATAAGATTGCTCTTAAAAGTGGAGATAGAACTCAAGTTGCCGCGCCCTTTGCAGAGGAATTTCCTCAAATGTCTTACGCTGTAACTGAACCTAATCCAGATCCCTTGCCCGATCCAGATCCCTTTCCCCCTCCGCCTCCTCCACCCGATTCAAAGCCTCCAAAGGAATCAACACGAGTACTCATACAACAGTATGTAGGAAAAGAGTGATTAGGGGAGTGCTTATTGGCTTTCATCAGCATTCTATTTGAGCATGAAGAATTAGCAAGTTTTTGTCAAATTGAAACAAATCTTCAATTTCAGCCATGAATTCCACTATAACCCTACGTTTGTGGGGTTTTTTTATTGGCAAGTAACCAGGCAAATCATTGACATATCTTATGGCTACTCTTGTGTTATGACTGGAATACTTGCCTGATTGAAACAAACAGAGAGCAAGCAAAATGATTAATCTTTCAGGTTACCAAATTGCTGAACAATTGTATGAAAGTGCCAACTCGCTAGTTTACCAGGGTTATCGGCTAGAAGATTGGCAACCCGTTATCCTCAAAATGCTGAAACGAGCCTATCCCCTGCCGGAAGAAATTGCCCGGTTCAAGCGGGAGTATGAAGTAACTCACAGCTTTGATCAAACGGGTGTAGTGGATGCCTATAGCCTCGAAAAAGACCACAACTGCTGGGTGATGGTACTGGAAGATTTTGGGGGTCAGTCCCTGGATCTATTGAAGTTGGCTGGAAAGCTAGATTTGATCGACTTTCTGACCTTAGCGATTAAAATTATCGATATTTTAGGTCAAATTCATCAACGATACATTATCCACAAAGATATAAATCCGTCGAACATCGTCTTTAATGGGAAAACCCAGCAGGTCAAACTAATTGACTTTGGCATCTCGACATTGCTTTCACGAGAAAACTCAACCTTTCGCAATCCGAATTTATTGGAAGGGACGCTTGCCTATATCTCGCCCGAACAGACGGGACGGATGAACCGGACTATCGATTATCGGACAGATTTTTACTCGCTAGGAGTAACATTCTACGAATTACTCACTGGCAAGTTACCCTTCCCCACCTCGGATGCACTGGAATTAGTGCATTATCATATTGCTAAACAACCCGCGCCACCGCACGAACACAAACCAGAAATTCCCCCAGTCATTTCAGAAATAGTGCTGAAATTGATGGCGAAAAACGCCGAAGACCGCTACCAATCAGCACATGGACTGAAGGCAGACTTAGAGGAATGTCTACGTCAATTGCCGGCTAAAAGTCAAATTGACCCCTTCCCACTAGGTCAACACGATGTTTCAGACAGGTTTCAAATTCCGCAAAAGCTGTATGGACGGGAAAGGGAAATCCACACCTTGATGACCGCCTTTGATCGGGTAAGCCAAGGAGCAAGTGAAATGATGCTGGTGTCCGGGTATTCCGGCATCGGTAAATCAGCCTTAGTGCAGGAAGTGTATAAACCACTTACCTGCCAGCGCGGCTATTTCATCGCCGGTAAATTTGACCAGTTTCAACGCAATATTCCCTACGCTTCGCTCATTCAGGCGTTTCGCTCATTGGTGCGACAACTGCTAACCGAAAGTGTGGCAGCGATCGCAACATGGCGAGAAAAACTTCTGACCGCCTTGGATTCAAACGGTCAGGTAATAATAGAGGTCATTCCTGAAGTCGAGCTGATTATTGGCTCACAACCTGCGTTACCTGATTTACCACCAACAGAAGCGCAAAACCGCTTTAATTTAGTATTTCAAAACTTCATTAATGTATTTACCCGACCCGAACATCCGCTCTGCATTTTTTTAGATGATTTGCAATGGGCAGATGGGGCTTCATTGAAATTAATTGAATTGTTAATGACGGGTGTGGATGGTAAATATCTATTTTTGATCGGGGCATATCGAGATAACGAAGTGAGCCAAGCGCATCCGTTGATGCTGACGTTGGATGAGATAAAAAAGACCAAAACAACAGTTAATCAGATTTCGCTTTCATCCTTGACCTTGCCGCACGTCACCCAGTTGATTACCGATATCCTCCATTGTCAGCCAACAACGGCTTTACCATTAGCAGAATTGGTGTTGACTAAGACGGGCGGAAATCCCTTTTTCGTCACTGAGTTTTTGAAGTCTCTGTATGCTGAAGCATTGCTTGCGTTTGACTATGAGCGAGGCTCCTGGCAATGGGATTTAGGGGAAATCCAAGCGCAACAGATAACCGATAACGTCGTGGAATTAATGGCGGAAAAAATGCAAAAGTTACCGCCACAGACGCAAGCGGTTTTAGAGTTAGCCGCTTGTGTTGGGAACCAATTCGACTTGGAGAGGCTGGCGATCGTGTATGAAAAATCACTACGAGAAACAGCTACAGATCTGTGGGCAGCGCTCGCAGAGGGCTTC
>JBFLZA010000725.1:0-4374 GCA_040756535.1 Cyanobacteriota bacterium | reverse complement strand
GCTAGCACGTAGACCTCATTGGGATTGAGAGATTCCAAAGAACGTCCCTCCAAGAATCGGGAGACATCGAGTTGGAGCGATCTTAGCTGCTTGCGAAGGCGACTGGCGAGGCTTTCCCGCGAATACAAATCTGGGCTGCGTCCCCAGGTTCGGTAAAGCCAAAGGGTGCTAACCAGCACCAACAAGACGTCGTAAAAGTATTGCCCCAACTCGGGCAGCAAAGCAATATTTGGACGCGCCCCAAACGCAAAGAAGAGATTGAAGACGACGAAGGTGCAGAGGGTAAAAATCCGGTGCTGAATCTGCTCTTTACTCAGGGATTGGTTTGTTCGTGCATGGTAGTTCTTGTAAGTTTTCTCTAGCTTCCGTCCCAGAAAATAGCTACCCCCGGCAAAAAAACCTAAAGTTAGGGGTACTGCTACTAGCTTTGGAATTGGAATCGGCTTGTTAAACAGGTAAAACCCCGGACTTAGAAGGGTACTGAGTTGATTTGGCTCGTGAGTCCAGGCTCCAGAGAAGTAGTAATTCCAATTTCCTGCATAGAGGTAGTAGTAAAAGTAGAAGCTGAAGACTAGCCCAATGTAGCCGTAGTAGAGCAACTTTTGGTCAGGCTTGGTGATGCCATCCCAGTAAGACCGTTCAGCGTCAATGTCCATGCAGGGGCTTTGACAGGCAACACAAGCACTCTGTTCCTTACCCTCCTGGTTAACAATACGGCACATGGATTGGGTGATGGTTTGTCGCTCGCCCTCATGAGCTTTGCTGGTCAGCACTCCCCCCGGTTCACCGTAGATTTTTTGCACTGGAGCCATTGGACAGAAATATTGACACCAAGATTTACCACCATAGAGATAGCCTACTGCGATCGCTGACACAATCGTGAAGATTAAAAAAATCCCGAGTGCCAAACGGTCGGAGTTGACAAAGAGTAACCGAATGCACAAACCAAGATAAAACAAACCAAACTGTAGGTACAAATAGTTGCGACCAAGCCAGGAATTTTTTTTGACTTTGACTAACTCATAGGAAGTTTTCCCGGTTGTCGCATCGACTCGCCGATGCTGTCGCTGCCTCAAGAGCGCACGAGGAATCTGAGACAGAAATGACAGGGGGCAAATCCGTCGCCAAAGTTCATGTCCAAAAACTAGAAGAATAAAAATTGCGGCGGGAACGATCATTGTCCAGAATAGTCGTGCTCCCAGAGCATAGGATGTTTGTTTTAAGCAAACTCCCTGCACCTTTACGCAAACCTCTGGATCGATCCGTAAGGGACTCAGTGTATTGTTGGGGTCAGTTAGCCAAGGTGAGATGGGGTCATAAAAAAGGGAAAAAATCAGGAGCAGCCAACCACAGGTTAGCAGCCATCTGACCCTGTGCATTTGCCGTTCTGGAGTCTTAGCAAACATGATTAGATTGGAGTTAATTTAAAAGTAGGACTTTGGAAAAGTTACCTGAATCCCAAGTTTTGATGGCTTAGTTAATACACTAGAGAAGGGAAAATTCCTTTTAATTTTGCTCCAAAGACAAAGTAACAACAGTTTATTTCTTAAACTTAATAGGTCAATCAATAAACCCCTCTTCTCTGGCTCGTTTCTCCGTTTGAATGCGGAGACTCTTGCCATCTTCAAGGTAAACGCCTAAAACGTCTTGAACTTTAGTCCAGTAGTGGCGTACCGTTCTGGGTGCTACTCGCATCCGTTCGGCAATGACTTTATCTTCCAATCCTTCTTCAAAGGCGAGATTGAGTACCTCGATCCATTCAGGTTTGACTTCCCCTGGTGGCATTTTCAGGTCTTTGGTATGGGTGACGCCTTTGAGTGCCAAGTCAATTCGGCTCAACATCTCCTGGCTGGAAAGTCCTTTGTCCGCTACGGTGAACCCTCCTTCGTGAGCATCCATGTCGGGTTTAATCCGCACCAGTGCTTTGACATAGCTGCTTTGCACGACCAGATTCAGGGTGGGATAGTTTTTCATTAAAATCCCCAGGCTTTTAATGCCTCGATTGATTTCGGCGGTGTCCCCGGAGGTTTCTGGCAGGGAAAGGTCCATAATCACTAAGTCGGGCCCAAATGCTTCGACTTGCTGGAGCGCGTCCTGGGTGGTTTTGGCGGTGAGGATTTCCGCTTGTGGGTAGTGCTGTTTAAGCAAGTCGAGGGTTCCACTCAGGATTAATTCGTGGTCATCCACCACAAGTATTTTGAGCGTCCCTTGTTCTGGTAAATCTTGGCTCATCGTTGAAACCTCGAAGTTGACAACGTTACTGTACATCAATCATGGCATCGGGTTTTGATAGGGGAAAGGATAAGGGGAAATAGAAGGCAGGGGGCAGAAGGCAGAGGGCAGAAGGCAAGATGAAAGTGTTTCTTTCATGCGTAACGAACGGTAGGCGGCTTGTTGGAGGCTCCTATGTCGCACCAAGCCTTTTGACCTCTCCGCAATCCTCACTAAAGCTCCGGTCCCCTTATTAAGGGGAGGGAGCTATATTTCCCCCCTCGTTTCTAATGTCCCCCCTGTGCCTTGGGGGATTAGGGGGGTAGTGCAAGATGCGAGTTAACTCTTATCTCGCACCAACTTTCTAACCGCCAAGAACTTATGTCCCTGGCGGATGAATGGATAGCTGCAAGATGTGAGCGTAGGTCTTTTCCGTGCAGTTAATAACGATACATATCGTCCAGATAAGTTCTAAAATTGTTGGCTATTCATAAAATACCTAAATTGGTTAAGCAATTCATTCCACAGTTTTGCCAACTTGATTGCACACTTGTGCAATGACGATTGCACAGTTACGCGATCGCTTTGCCTAATCTATGCGATCGACTAAGCAGAGAAGGTAAATGTATCCCTTTGCTAACTTCTTTATTCTTTGAATTAAAGCTTCTTCAATTCAATCTTTATTCCAAGGAAAGCAAGGAAATGAAATTACACTATCGTGGCAACTCTTACGAACATAATCCTCAATCCATTGAGACTGTAGAGAGCGAAATCACTGCTAAGTACCGAGGTGCAACTTACAAAATCAGACAGCCCGTTAATCTCGCTGTACCTGATTCTATTTTGAATTTTAAGTTTCGTGGAGTTGCTTATATTAAAGGTAAAAACTATGGAAATTGGCTATCAAGAAAATCGATGGACAGCAGCACGAACGATACCCAACCAACCTGTTAGCAAGCTAGTGACTAGTCTCTAGGTATTGCAGAAGATAACAGTGATGAAGATTCAGTGGAAGAGTTTATTGTTTAAAATCATCCTATGGCTCGTCACTGAAATGCTCTTGAATCTCCTGGGGTTAGATAGTATCGCCGACTATGGTGAATTTGTTATGGGACGACACTTAAACCATGAAAACACCATGAATTCAGCAATTTTTGTTTTTCTAAAGTCGCCTATTTAAAGTATAAAAAAGGGGGATTACCTAGTTATGACAATGACTCAACCATTGCTTAGTCGAGTTATTTTGATGTAATTCGAAAAGTTGGCTTCCCAGGTGGAAGGCGAGTAAAAACGGTGTATTCTCATTTCAGTTGCATACCTGAGTTACGTTTGGAGGCTTTAGCTGTGACGAAGTTTAGTTTGCTCAGTCGGGGTTGGCAGTTGAAGCTTGCGGGTTGTGTCGCTTTAGTGGGGACACTCTCAGCAGGAGTGGGCGAGAACGTCTTAGCTCAGATTGTACCGGACAACACGCTTCCGTCTAATTCTCTAGTTGCGCCCGGATGCACGGATTGCACGATCGATGGTGGCACAACCACAGGTAGCAACCTGTTCCACAGCTTTTCACAATTTTCCGTGCCAACTGGGGGGTCGGCTGTTTTCAACATCAACAATACGCCCAATATTCAGAATATCTTTTCACGAGTCACAGGTGGAGCGATTTCTAATATTGATGGTCTAATTCGCGCTAACGGGACGGCTAACCTGTTTTTGATTAATCCTAATGGCATTGTGTTCGGACCTAATGCCAGTTTAGACGTGGGGGGTTCGTTTTTCGCTACGACGGCTGATGCCATTCAATTTGACAATGGAGAGGTTTTCAGTGCAACGAATCCATCTGCTGCCCCAATACTAGCAATCAATCCTTCTGCCTTTTTCTTCAATCAAGTTCCGGCTGGGGCGATTACTAATCGATCTACAGCAGGACTGGAAGTTCCAGCCGGTCAAACTCTAGCACTGGTGGGTGGGGATGTAGTTCTAGAGGGTGGGAGACTGAGGGCAGCCGGGGGACGTACTGAACTTGGGGGACGCATTGAACTCGGCAGTGTGGCTGGAGTTGGTCAAGTGAGTTTGAGTCAAACAGGGAACCGTTTTGTACTAGGGTATGACTCGGTTAGTGGGTTTGGGAATATCCTGCTATCAGACAGGGCGTTTGTGGATGTCAGT
>JBFLZA010000724.1:0-4401 GCA_040756535.1 Cyanobacteriota bacterium | reverse complement strand
ATTTGCATTTTGGCAAGAAAACGGTCACAAAGTCTAGGAATTGCCTCCCGTAACTATCCTGACACAGCATCTGGGGAACACGCAGTTCCTCTGAAGACTCAGGATAAAAGTTCACAGGATTGATTAGCTTAACGCCGGAAGCCTCACGCCATATTTGTACTCAAATTGGCGTGAGATGGATAGGTGGTTAATCGAGGGGGTTCAACACCCCGGAGATTGACAGTCTTCTGATGAGTTCTCGCAACACATCATTTTGTGTGCGCTTCGTCAACTTGCAATACTGTATTAAATGCTCGTGTTCTCGCTGTGATGGTCTAAGAGTTATTTTCGCCATGCCGCCATATTGCCGTCAATTACGGGATAATTATGGCATGAGAACTGCTTACGTGTGATTCGTTTGCTCGAAATAAGTAGAAATACTTAGGGATGAGCAGCAAGGATAAATTAGGTAGAAATACTGAAAGGAACCTTGACAACTAAGTGACCATAAGGGTGCAAATCCCTTCCCGGTAGATGCCCGGTGAAAGCAAACAGAGCGCGGTTATCCAACCGCGTCCCCTACGGTAGCGACTAGCCATCAATCCGTAAAGCGGGGGTTAAAGCCCTTCTACACTCCAGTCCTAGGTAGTGCGGGGTAAGCAAAGAGTCCAGTGAGAGTGGCAACACCTCACATCTGAGTAAAAGCTTCGGCTTGAATCCACATTCGACCCATCGAAATTCTCAACCAGCGAAAAAGGAATGACACGCTGGAGCCAAAAGGTAAAGGATAAGAGGCTGGCAGTGGTACGCCTGACCAGCGCATCTCCAAATAAACCCGGTGGAGAGTGGAACTCTAAAGACTCACAGTATGGTCGCTCGGAACGAAGTAACCCTCCGTATGCCCTCAGAGAGGTCAAATACTCTGAGTAGGTGCTAACCGGATGCTGCGGAGGGAAGGATTGAGTCAGAAGCCAACGCCTCTTTGTAATGAAGAGGATATGCTGACAGACTCACGGTGATAAGGAAGGAATAGTGTCAAGTAGCAGTAAATATGTCTAATACGCTGAACAATCAGACGGTGGAATGGAACAAGGTGAACTGGCGCAAGCTGGAACGCCGAGTTTATAAGCTGCAAAAGAGAATATTCCAAGCCTCTAGTCGTGGTGATAGAACAGCAGTTCGTAGACTCCAAAAGACCTTGATGAGGTCTTGGTCAGGAAGAATGCTGGCGGTACGTCGCGTGACTCAGGATAACCAGGGCAAGAAAACAGCCGGAGTAGACGGAGTAAAATCACTCTCGCCCGTCCAACGGTTGGCTCTGGTGAAAACGCTTGAGCTAAAGGGGAAGTCTAAACCCACTCGACGGGTATGGATAGATAAACCGGGAACAGACGAAAAACGTCCTCTTGGCATTCCCACGATGTACGACAGAGCTACTCAGGCGTTAGTAAAATTAGCGCTTGAGCCGGAGTGGGAGGCACGGTTTGAACCCAACTCTTATGGTTTTCGACCAGGACGCTCATGCCATGATGCAATCGGGGCAATCTTCAATACAATTAAGCAGAAAGCCAAATATGTGCTAGATGCTGACATTGCCAAATGCTTCGACCGCATCAACCACAGGGAACTACTCAAAAAACTAAATACATTTCCGACACTTAGACGCCAGATAAACTCTTGGCTCAAGTCGGGAGTGATGGATGGAAAACAATTGTTCCCTACATCTGAGGGTACGCCACAAGGCGGGGTCATCTCTCCGTTATTAGCAAACATCGCCCTCCACGGGATGGAGGAACGGATAAAGCAGGTGGCTGAAACGCTACCAGGGGCTAAGGTACACAACCGCCAAGCCTTAAGCCTAATCCGTTACGCCGACGACTTCGTGATACTGCACGAAGACTTAACCGTTGTTCAAAGATGTAAAGAGATAATCTCTGAATGGTTGAATGGCATGGGTTTAGAATTGAAACCAAGTAAAACACGCCTTGTCCACACATTGAATAAACACGAGGGACAAGAAGCGGGGTTTAACTTCCTTGGCTTTTATGTCAAGCAGTACCCAGTAGGAAAATATAACACGGGTTGTATTAAAGGGAAACCACTTGGATTCAAGACACTCATCAAACCCAGCAAAGAAAAGATAAAGGTACATTATGAACGTATTGCAGATGTAATAGACCAGCATAAAGCAGCCCCACAAGCCGCGCTGATAGTCCATTTGAACCCCATCATCAGTGGGTGGGCTAACTATTACAGCACCGTGGTTAGTAAAGAGACATTCTCAGAACTAGAACACGCGATGTACCTAAAGCTAAAAAACTGGGGACAACACCGCCACCCTAATAAATCGGGGCACTGGGTAGCCAATAAATACTGGCAAACCATTGGCGGTGATAACTGGGTATTCGCAACCAGGCAGGAAGGGAAAGACCCACTGCGGTTACTGAAACATAGCGCCACAAAAATAGTCCGTTATGTCAAAGTCAAAGGTGACGCCAGTCCTTATGATGGCAACCTAGTTTACTGGAGTACAAGAATGGGTGATAACCCCGAAGTCCCCAAGACAGTGGCAACACTCCTGAAGCGACAGAAAGGCAAATGCACCCACTGTGGATTGTATTTTACAGAACAATCGGTGATAGAAGTAGACCACATCATTCCTAAGTCAAAAGGCGGAAAGAATGAGTACAAAAATCTACAACTACTTCACCGACATTGCCACGACAAAAAGACTGCCTTAGATGGAAGTCTCGGCAACAAATCTGGCTGTAATAGTGCCAAGCCTAAGCCCGTTAAACCGGGTAATAGAGGTACCCATGACAAAAGCCTTATTACTGAGGAGCCGTGTGAGGTGAAAGTCTCAAGCACGGTTCTGAAGACGAGTCGCCTCGGTGACGGGGTGGCTTAGTTTAACCAGTACAAACTACGTCCAACCAAACAGCAGGCAGCAGAGATTGATAGATGGCTATCGATGCTCTGTAGCCAGTACAACTATTTGTTGGCGGATAGGTTTAATTGGTACGAGCAAAATTGCTCTCCTGTGAACGCTTGCCCCCTTGTGTGCCACTTGCCGGAGCTTCGCGACAAGCCTGATTATTTTTCACAGAAGCGGGCATTACCGCAGCTCAAAAAAACGCATCCTTGGTACTCTGAAATTTATTCCAGTGTTCTCCAGGATGTCGTTAAGCGAGTCAAAATAACGTTTGACCGATTCCTTAAGGGTGACAGCAACGGTAAACGTAGCGGCAAGCCAAGGTTTAAACCTCGTGATCGTTACCGCACGTTTACTTATCCTGAGATCAAGCAAAATTGCTTACAAGGAACCGGAAAAAATAGCTCAATTCTCCTGCCAAAGCTCGGAACAATCAAGGTCGTCTTGCATCGCCCTATCCTTGACGGATTCAAAATCAAAACGGCATCTGTCACAAAAAAGGCTGATGGTTATTACTTAACGCTATCCCTTGAAGATCCAACAGTTCCAGAAATCAAGCCAGATTTCAATCCAAATAAAATGATTGGGATTGATGTTGGCTTAAAGGAATTCCTCACAACTTCCGAGGGTGAAGCGGTTGCCATTCCTCAGCATTACCGGAAAACTCAAAAACGTTTGCGAGTCATCCAGAAGCGGGTATCGCGCCGTAAAAAAGGCAGTAACCGTAGACAAAAAGCAGTTAAACAGCTAGGGCATCAACACAAGAAGGTTGCGGACAAGCGCAAAGACTTTCACTTCAAGACAGCCAATCGGCTGCTATCAAAACATGATGTAGTTGCTCACGAAGATTTAAATGTAAAAGGTTTGGCTCGTACCCGACTGGCTAAATCTGTGTTAGATGCTGGGTGGTCAAGCTTTCTGTCGATACTAGCAACTAAAGCCGAAAATGCTGGGTTGCTAGTTGTGCCAGTCAGCGCCCATAACACATCACAGAATTGCTCCAATTGTGGCGAGAAAGTTCCGAAAAAGCTGCACGTTCGTTGGCATGACTGCCCTCATTGTGGGTGCAGTCTTGATCGTGACCACAATGCAGCTATCAACATCAAAAATAGGGCTGAGGGTCATCCAGCCCTTAAAGCGCAACGCCTCCTCGCGCATAGCCGGATTGGTTGCTTCGCCAGCGCCCATTTGAATAAAGATAGGGCGCATGGAGATGTCACTTCTGGGGAATTAACTATAAACAACCGAAAACAGATAGAGCGGTAGGGCATTCCGTTCTTAAAGCGCAACGCCTCCTCGCGCATAGCCGGATTGGTTGCGAAGCCTACACCATATCTGTACTCAGGTTGGTGTAGGAGGTGTCACTCTCTATGCCAAGGTGTTGCCCAATCGCGGCATGATTTTGTAGGGACACCTCTTATGGGTACCCGGACATGGCTAAGACCAATTTTTACTTAGCACAACTTGTTACCTCTTTACAACAGCCTATA
>JBFLZA010000723.1:0-4404 GCA_040756535.1 Cyanobacteriota bacterium | reverse complement strand
TCATTACCCTTAGCACCTAGCGCTAGTGCCATTACCCAATATATAGAGGGGACATAGGAGAATAGCCCAACCCAAACTTGATTGGTGAACGGCCATAACCAAGGCATCAAAAAAGCACCCCAATTCCAGCCTTTGATTTCATTGGGTACGACTACTGAAGAATCCAGAAAATTGCCATGTCCTGAATTATTGGCTATGACTGGTTCCCTGTAGAGACGCTCTATCGCTACCTCTATACTCTCCTCAATCGGGTTGGGCATCATGGCTGATTCTAAAGCAGACAGAGCAACAGAAGCGCTTTGGTATCGCTCCTCTGGAGCGGGTTCAGTCAACTTCTTGATCCAGTTCACCAATCTAGGCGTCAGGGTGACTTTGTCTTCAAAGCAAATGCGTAGACGGCGCTGCGGTAAATCAGCAGGTGTACATCCAGTGAGCAAATGAATCAACGTCGCTCCTAATGCATACAAGTCAGAGGCCGGTACTGCCCTGCCGCCAAACTGTTCCATGGGAGCATAACCATAGGTTCCCACCACTGTAAATGTCGTTCCTTCTGTTACTGCTCTGTCTTGCACCGCTCCGAAATCGACTAAATGAATGCGATCGTCCTCGCCCCAGATGAGATTGCTGGGCTTAATGTCGCGATGGAGGACGGCGGGATTGAGTTGATGCAGAAACTCTAGAATTTTCAGGATATCAACAGCGATTTGGTATATTTCCTCTTGGGTGAAGCGTTTGCCTTGATTGAGTTGTTCCTTAAGCGAGACGCCAGGGATATATTCCTGCACTAAACCAAACCAAAGCGATCGCTCATCAATTGAGAAATAATCCCTATATTTGGGAATCCGAGGATGGTTAAGCTGTTTGAGGATTTGAGCTTCCCGCTCAAACAGTTTTAAGTCATCCCACTGCACATCACCGCCAAAAGCCAAAAGTTTGACAATTACCGTTTCAGCAGGCGACACCCCGATATCCTCTGCTAGCCAAGTTTGACGCTGGGGATTGTGTCCCAGTTTACGCTTGAGCTGATAACGTTGCTTCAATATCTGTTCTGCTTGCAGCATCTCGCTCTTGATTCCTCACAAGCTTTGTTCCTTTTAATCTAGCGATTTAGGCTTAACCAGCAACCTCACAATAGGTAGATGAGCGCTCAGGTGCTTACTGCACAAGAAAAATTCATGCAAATCCTGGTGGAGTTAAGTCATTAAATATTAGTGCAGCCAAGCAAAAGATTTCCACCCGTTCCAAAAACTGGGAAGGCAGGCGAAGCAGAGGGAAACTTTTGACGGGTAGGTCATTTCTGCCAGTCTGTAGTAGTCAGTTAGCTTATCTAATAAACTAAGTAGGTCGGCACAATTTTTCGTTAACTCGTGAGGGCCCTCATTTGCCATTGGTCATTAGTCATTGGTAAGGGTTTCCGGTATGTTTACGTTCCTTAACATAGTTCGGTTTATTCCCATCTACCTACTTAGAATTAGAAAAAATTTTATTAAAAAGTAACTTTAATGAAAGTCAATCGATTGATTATAGCTTTATTTTTATCCATCCTAATGATGGTGATTTTTTTAAATTCTATTCAAGCTCAAACGGGAAATCAATCCGATACAACTGGCCCTGACCCTCAAGAAATTTTTAACAACCAATCAGATACAACCGGAAATGACCCTCAAGAAATCATGAATCAAGGCACTAATTTTTCCGGCAATACCGGAGAAGCAAGGGTTGATAGAGCAGCCTTTGATAGCACTTTTGAAACAGCAGGCATCACTGAAGCTATTAATTTATTTGAAGAATCTCAAACTGTAGAATTTGGGCAACATCTGGGTGTCAACTTTTTCGGGGAGGTAGCTTCAGCTCAAGAAATTGCTCAAACTTTAGATGACTTGTATCGCCAAATCGGCAGAAAAGCAGCAGTCATTTATGTAGTTTCTATAAAATCTCAATTGCAGCTTTTACTGATTCTTGCAAACAATCAACCGATTCGTAAAGTTATCCCGGAAGCTAACCGAGAATTGGTACAAAAAACGGTTCGTGAGTTTCGAGAAAAAGTCCGCAATCCTTCTCAAACAAGTACCTACAAAGTTCCTGCTCAACAACTTTATCAATGGATTGTTGCTCCATTAGAATCCGTACTAGAAGCCAATCAGATAGATACGTTGGTGTTCTCAATGGATTCAGGATTGCGTTCTATTCCTCTCGCTGCCCTCTACGATGGCAAGCAATTCCTGATTGAGAATTATAGTGTTTCTCTTATCCCTAGTTTTAGTCTAACAGACACCCGTTACTTCCCGATTTCAAACAAGAAAGTACTGGCAATAGGGATATCAAAAAGTACTCAGGGAAAAGCTCCTTTACCCGGAGTAGCAGCGGAAGTAAGGTTTTTGACTAATAAAATTTGGTCAGGTCAAAAATTACTGAATGAACAAGCGACTATTGAAAACTTTCAAGAATTGAGCCGTCAAGACCAATTTGGGATTTTTCATATTGCTACCCATGCGGAGTTTAAACCAGGAACCCTTAATAATTCTTACATCCAATTTTGGGATGCAAAACTTAAGTTCGATCAAGTATGGCAGTTGTCACAAAAATTGGAGTGGTATCAAGACCCAAAAGTCGAGTTGATAGTTTTGAGTGCTTGTAAAACGGCCTTAGGAGATAAGCAAGCTGAATTAGGATTTGCTGGTTTAACTATTCAAACAGGTGTAAAAACAGCAGTGGGTAGTCTTTGGTATGTCAGTGATGAAGGTTCTTTAGCACTGATGATGAAGTTCTACGAACAGTTAAAATCTGCACCGATTAAAAGTGAGGCACTTCAACAGGCACAATTAGCAATGCTCAAAGGGCAAGTTCGACTAGAGGAAGGACAATTACGGCTTGATGAAGAAACGCTACTACCACTTTCTCCAGAACTTGAGGTTCCAGGCAATCTCAATCTATCTCATCCCTACTATTGGTCTGGATTTACTATGATTGGTAATTGGAATTGATATCAACTAAATTATGAATTATGAATTATGAATTATGAATTATGAATTATGAATTATGGAGGGATATTTGGTTCCCCTGCTATTTTCAAGTCAGTCCCTCATGCCAGAATTGCCAGCACTACGAATGAAAATCAATTTTCCTTTCTCCCCGTCCCCGCGTCTCCCCGTCTCCGCGTCTATTTTCCTAGGAGGTAGGCGCGAATAAACCGAACTATGTTACGTTCCGTAACACAAGCGATCGCTTCTATTGTAAAGTTTGTATTAAGCTAAGCAGTCGAGGAGTGTTCAGAGCAGTGTATAATTTTTATTTATCATTCCCACGTATTTCGGTGATTATAGGATTATGATTTTTTAAAAAAATGTTAATCCTTTTTGTGAATAGTAAGAGCCGTACCCATTACTCTATAGTTTCATAACTTAATGAGTATTTACGTCAATAAGTTTTCATAACACTTAAAGCGATAAAGACTCAATAAAGATCAGGTTGTCACTATATTTCTGGGCTAATCAATTCTATTATTTTCTTGTCCATAGAATGGGTACTACAGAACTAGCCTTAGCTCATGGAACAGTTATGCCGCTAGTTCTGTTTCTTTATTAATGCCCCAAGCTGCAGCCCTATAGACTTCTGGGCTGGTTTGAGGCATAATTTGCTCTTTATAGGGAAATAACATCATAGACTCGATAGTTCTATTAGGCAATAGGTTTGGACGACTATTTTTTCCCAAATCATCTCTTAGCAGCCAAGGACTGAACTGTTGCGATCGCGCTCATCAACTGTGTATTAAGTTATACAGGAGGTGTCCGATATCATAGAGGTAGCAAAAAGCGCAGCATCATGGCTATGCAGACACAGGGAGAAAATTACAGCACGGGCTTACTGAAAAACCGAGTCGCTCTGATTACAGGTGCGAGTCGAGGCATTGGTGCTGCTACTGCTAAACTTCTGGCTCGTCACGGAGCTGCTGTTTGTGTCAATTATTACAGTAGCGAGGCGGCGGCTAAGGAAGTGGTAGAGGCAATTGCCTCCGAGGGCGGTAAGGCACTAGCGGTTAAAGCGGATGTTAGAGAGCCTGATCAAGTGGAAGCAATGGTGCAGCAGGTTTCACAGGAGTTGGGAGCGATTGATACATTGGTAATCAATGCTCATGCTGCGTTTGCGATCGCACCGTTTGTCACTCATCCGTGGGAAGACTTTGAGGCGAAACTGCTTGGAGAACTCAAAGGGGCGTTTTTTCCGTGTAAAGCTGTGGTGCCTTCAATGATTGAACACAAGCGAGGTTGCATCATTATAGTGAGTAGTGGCGCGTCTCGTAATCCAGTCGAGAATTTTTGCTCTCACAACACGGCAAAGTCTGCATTGGATGGATTTATGAGAAGCTTGGCTTTAGAATTAGGTTCTCATGGAATTCGGGTTAAT
>JBFLZA010000722.1:0-4424 GCA_040756535.1 Cyanobacteriota bacterium | reverse complement strand
AAATGATGGGCGGCAAAATCACTGCTTTTAGCAAGTCGGGCGAGGGTTCTACGTTTACGGTTTACCTTCCTACTCAAGTTGTTGGTGGCAAGACCAAGTCTACCTTAAAAGCCGAGACCTCTACTGGTCAAGCACGGCTACCCGTTAAAGTAAGTAGCTAAAAAAGTTAGTTGATATGTCAGACGCAATCCAGTTTGATTTTAAGGGGGCGTTATGCAGCCGGACAAAAAATCTGATTCTTGATGTTGAAGGTTATACGAGATTAGGGAAGGTAGAGACCCTTTCTCAATTCATCCATAATCAGGATGTCAGCGAGTAAGTGTTTTGAATGGGCGAAAACATATCTACAAGGCATCAAGCGCTAGTCGAGCAGTTGAAGCGGATGGGACTTATCCGCACTCCGGTTGTTGAGGCAGCTTTTCGTGCTGTCCCGCGCCATCTGTTTCTGCCAGATGTGCCAGTGGAAAAAGTCTATCAAGACGAGGCAATTGTCACAAAGCGTTTGGATGGTCAACCTGTGAGTTCTTCATCACAGCCAGCCGTGATGGCAATTATGTTAGAACAACTTGACCTCAAACCCGGCCACCGTGTTCTGGAGATTGGCGCAGGAACGGGTTACAATGCCGCACTCATTGCCCATATTGTCGGTGATACAGGTCAAGTAATCACAGTCGATCTTGACGAAGATATTGCAGAAAATGCACGCAACCATCTAGCAACAGCCGGTTTTGACCGAGTGCAAGTCGTCTGCACGGATGGCGGGTTTGGCTATGCCGATGCTGCACCCTACGATCGCATTATCCTTACAGTTGGTGCTTGGGATATTGCTCCAGCTTGGTCAGAGCAATTAAAACCCAACGGGCGACTTCTGTTACCTCTGAAAATTAAAGAAGACGTACAATTAACTGTAGCGTTTGAGTTAGCTGATAGCTATCTGGTAAGCATCTCGACAAGCAATTGTGGCTTCATCAAGCTGCGGGGTGCCTTTGCTGAACCTCAAGACTTGAAGAACCGTCCCAAGAGCGTCATCGAACACTTCAAGACCCTACTCACTCAACTCGGCTGGTTTTTACCATTGCCCTTCCAGCTTAAATTAAAGTTGTATAATCAAATGACCTTTGGGCATCCTTTCCTTGAAAGTCTTCGGATTAGAGCCTATCCCCAGGAAACAAATTACATCCCTTCGGCGAATGAATTTGCTATTGTTAAACGTTGGACATATCTCGTGTTGGACTGGCAATAAGTTCAGCGACAGTTGACGAATCCCTTGAAGTTGTCGCAATTAACTTGCCATGAGGATTTGCTAAGGGATTGAGGAGGAATATTAAGGCAGATGAACTTGGGAAAGGAAATTTCTGTAAAGGAAAATAACTCAAGTGCTGTGTTTGAAGTCAGCTAGGTTAAACTAGCTAGCAGTGGTAGGAGTGCGCTGTTATTTCTGTGTATTAAGTGTTTTGCGATCGCGGTTAGAAATTCTAAGGCATAGGAGCAGAAGCGTCTCATAGCTTTGCTGCTAGAGGGCTATCTAAACTCAAGGCTTCAAGAGCGAGGAATTAAATGCGGATTCTCACCAAACTCATCGGCTTAGCGCTGCTATTTGTCGGCGTCTACTTTTTAGGTCAAAATATTATCTTTACGACGAAAGTTTCTCCCTTTTGGTGGCGCGACATTTCAGCAACGGGTTCAGTACTCGCCATCACGGCAGGTATCATATCACTGTTATTCTTTCTACGCGCAATTGGCGATTTTGGCTGGATGTTAGTAGGGCTGGGGATTGTGTTAGTCTTTATTAGCGGCAGTGTTATTTTGTTGCCAACCCGCCTTTGGTATTTCTTTGTATCGTTTATTGCCTTTGCCGCTGGTTTTCAGCTCATTAGAACAGGACGGCTTAATTTTTAATCAACCTTCTATTTATTAGATGAGAACCGAGAATCGCTTACTGGATAGCAAATAATTACGCACCATTCCAGCTAGATGCAAGGCAAATAAGGGTGGAACAGCATTACCGATTTGATTAAAACAACTGGTTTGTGTGCCAACGAATTCAAACCAGTCAGGAAAACTTTGCAGACGAGCTGCTTCTCTTAAAAGTAAACGCCTGCGCCGTCCATCAGGTAGTTTAATGCGATGCATATCACCCGTTGCACCCGCTAAGTTCCTGCACGTTAAAGTTCTAGCAGGTTTATCGAGATGAAGGTCGCGAGGACGCTTACAAAAGGAAGCCTTTTCATACTTAGCGACATACTCATCCATACTCGGTGTGAGAAATTTTGATTCAGGGGGAGATTGAAAAGCTAGTTCTCCTAACGCTTCACCTGCACTAATTTTGCTCTCCTTGAGACTGGGAAAGCTAAAATTACCTTGATGACCGACTACGATAATCCGTTCACGATTTTGAGGAACACCAAAGTCAACAGCATTTAATAGTTTAATTTCAATAATATAATCCAAAGCTTGAAGGGCTTGGATAATTTCATCCAAATACCACTTATTGCGATACAAAAGACCGCGAACGTTCTCGAAAAGCCAAATTTCAGGGCGAAGTCTCTCTACGGCACTGATAAAAATAGGGAAACCATCTCGTGAATCTTTTAACCCTTTTTGCTTTCCTCCCACACTAAAAGGCTGACAGGGCGGCCCACCCATTAATACGGGGGCAGTAGGTAATTCAGTTTCTGGAGTGAGAACAATTTGGGTACATTGACCGTTTAGATTTTTTCGATAGGTAGCGCATGAATCAGCATCCATCTCAAAGCCATGCGTCTCAAAACCCTGTGCTTCAAAACCCAGCGATAAGCCACCACATCCGGCAAATAGATCCACTACTAAAGGACTGCCAGATGTAGCGGGTTTGAGAACTTGATTAATTTTTTCGACATAGCTCATGCGTCATCAATAGGCTGAAGCGTTTTCCTCTATACAGTATCAAACCGTTTGCGATCGCACGAGAGATTAAATTATGAATTATTAATGCTGAATTATGAATTATGAAAAACCTAGTTTAACGAAATCATCAATTATATATTAATAATTATAAATAAAATAAACTAAAAATGCGATAAAATCTTTTTAGATTAATCAGACAAAATTTATAATTCATAATTCACAATTCATAATTTTTGGTAAAATTAATTCGACCGATTAACCAAGGCCAGTAGCCTCAGACAGAAAATCTTTAATTCCTGGGGTACAAACAAGAATTGGATTGCCCTTACTCAAACCCTCACCAGCCAGAAAATCGCTAACCCAACCCCCTGCCTCGCGCACCAGCATCCAACCCGCTAGAGCATCCCAGGGATAATGGTGGAGGTTCCAATAAGCGTCATAGCGACCATCGGCAACGCGAGCGATCGCCAATGCTCCCGCACCAAAGCACCGAATATTGCACTCTGCCTCAAGCAACAACTCGGTAATGGTAAGGGAGCGTTCCACAGAGGTTCCGTAACCTAAATCGCAAGTTACCACTGCCTTGGCAACATCCTGACAATCACTCACTCGAATTGCCTTACCGTTGCAAGTTGCTCCAAAACCTCGTCGTGCTGCAAATAACTCATCTGCTACTGGATCATAGATAACGCCAATTTCTACTTCGCCTTCCCAAATATAGGCAATGGACACACAAAAGAAAGGAATACCGCGCACAAAGTTAGCGGTGCCGTCAATGGGGTCAATCACCCACGGATTACCTCCAGCAACACCGCCGCGTTCCTCTGCTAAAAAACCATCCTCCGGGAAACTTTGAGCTAGGTTAGTGACAATGAACTCTTCGACTTCGCAGTCAGCCGTACTGGTAACATCCTGCTGTGCCTTAAACTCGACCTTTAATTGGCTGACATCCTCGAAATAGCGGAGGGCAAGCTTTCCTGCATCACGAGCAACAGCACAAGCGGCGAGGTAGCGCTGAGTAAGGTGGCGAGAGTCGCTGTTTTCTGCCATCTAGAGCATTGAACGGATTTAGTGTAATTCTAATTACATTATCAGAGAATTGAGAGTTGCCGGACTCAGCCATACCGCAAGCTAAAATACAAGGCAACTTACTAGGGCTTGCAAATGGCAGATCCACTGCGCCACCTGAAACATCTACCTTGGCGATCGCTACTTCAGGTTTCTGGTCTCACCATTCTGATTATTATCTTCCTAGAACTGTTCCTCTCGGTGGCATACCCCCAATCTCCCGCAATCCGCCGCGTGCTGTTTGTTCTGTCTACACCGCCGTTGGGTACAGTAATGCTATTTGCGATCGCTGTTGGTGTAGGAGCTCTAACCGTTTACTTATTTGAACGCTTTCATCCACGCCTGTTCATCAATAATGCTACCTTGTGGGCCTTAGTGCCTTGTTTAGTCTTCGTTGTTGTTTTGAAATCCCTGCTACCCGTACCCCCGCTTCTTGTGCATTTAAACCTCCCCCAGTTAATGGGTATTAT
>JBFLZA010000721.1:0-4432 GCA_040756535.1 Cyanobacteriota bacterium | reverse complement strand
GTCAGTACTGGTGAATGTGGAAGCTGGATGGTACCGCCATTGATATGGTTCCAGCAGTTGAAGAATACAACCTGTAACAGGAATTCTTTGGTAATTTTGCTGACCATAACCTATGGAAACTGCCGTGCGATCGCTTATTGCTTCCCTTCATCCAGAGTATTCAGAAGAGATTTTAATTCGAGGATGGATACTGCGTCTGCGAGAACTGACGCAGACGACATTTATCATCGTTAAAGACTGTAGCGGAGAAGTGCAGTGTGTTGCTGATTCAGATTCAGTTCGGGCACTTTCCCTAAAGCGGGATGAACCTGTGGAAATCAAAGGGAAGGTAAAGCCTGACAAAAGAGCAAAGGCTGGTTTTGAGGTTGAAGTTAAAGAAATTTCTGTTCTCAATCAAGTCACTCAGCTTTTACCGTTCAATTCTAGCTCTGACATCTCTGATATAGGAATTGAAACTATTTTGAGTCACCGTCCGCTATCACTTCGTAATGATAGTGTTGGCGATATCTTCAGGATACAAGCCGCAATTTTGCATTACTTTCGCCAGTTTTTGCGGGAAAGACACTTTACTGAAATCGTGACCTCAAAAATCGTGTCCGGTGGAACAGAAGGAGGAACCAATCTCTTTGAAATCAAATACTTTGAACGTTCAGCTTACCTAGCCCAAAGTCCTCAGTTCTACAAAGAGCAAGGTGTAGCCGGATTAGAGCGGGTGTTTGAGACGGGTCATGTTTATCGTGCCGAACCACACGCCACTAGTCGTCATCTCACTGAATACTACTCTTTAGACTTAGAAATGGGCTTTATCGAAAGTCCTTTAGAAGTAATTCAGTTGGAACGAGAACTGCTGACGTTTATCTTTGAGCAACTCAACGAGAATTACGCTGACTTACTCAAGCGGTATCGAGAAAAACCGCTTCCCTCAATGCTGAATGTGCCAATATGGGAATTTGAAGAGTGTCTAGAGCGACTCAAACAGCATTGCAATCGCACTGACTTGGTAGATGATTTAGACCCAGAAGCAGAACGCCAGCTTTGCCAACTAGCAGAATCAGAAACGGGAGTAGCTGCTCTGTTTGTGATTGGTTTTCCACTAGCAGCACGACCGTTCTACACTCATCCTCGTGGTAACAACGGTGCTTCCTCTAGCTTCGACCTTCTATTTGAGGGGATTGAGATTACCACAGGTGGACAACGACTCCACAAACGAACAGATTTGGAAGCAGCACTCTCAAGTCGTGGTATTGACGCAGCATCTTTTGAGAGCCATTTGCAGATGTTTGAAATGGGAATGCCCCCGCATGGAGGATTGGCAATTGGTTTGGAACGACTAACTGCACGCGTACTGAATCTTGCCAATGTGAGGCAGGCAACTCTTTACCCACGGGATAGGTATCGGATATCGCCGTAGACAACAAGCCATATCCACGCTTTGCGTCGGTTCATTAATGGTAGGGGCACTCCGTATTAGTGCGATCGCTACAGCAGTTCTTACTTGGGTATGATCGTGAGGGTTGCGAAGCTTTACTGCTTTGCCTCCAACTGGGCAATCCGCTCCTGTAAAGGTGCAAGCATCGCAGCTACTTCCGCTTGTGAGTAACGAATCGGGATGTGTTGAGGACAATTCCAGTTCCATGCTTCAACCCGAAACAGAATGGCGCGTTCAATTTCTGCCTTATAACCGGGAACTTTTAGTTGTTCAATCAACGCCGGATTATCTTCCACAACCCAAGCTCGTCCCCAAATTTTCAGCCGTTTGCGGTTGCGATAATCCATCAAAAACATGAAGGCTTTGTCATTCTCCGACAGGTTACCGACTGTGATGTACTGCACATTGCCCTTGAAGTCTGCCAATCCCAACGTCCTTTCATCCAGAACTTTCAAAAAACCTGGCTGTCCGCCGCGAAACTGGATGTAGGGATAGCCGTTGGAACTGACAGTTCCTAGGTAGAATGCGTCCCGTTGAGCAATGAATTCGGCAATCTCTGGAGTGAGTGTATTGTTGGCGGCACCATTTTGCTCAAATTGGGCGTAGATTTCTCGCGAACCCCGTTTTTCCTGAGCTGCTTTTACTGCCGGGGTAAAGGCAATTTTGGTAAATTCTCTGGGCATAATGTCTGTCTATAGAAATCAGGCACAATTAATGGTCAGTAATGGGTAATTGGAACACCGTCTAACCGATTACCCATCACCTCATCGGTTGCTTCAGCTCAGCACCTGCTGGGATGGGTTCTGCAATTCCAGACATGCCAACAAAGCCAGGAAGGTGTTTCACTCGCTTTATCCAGGTAAGAATATTGGCATAATTGTCTAGAGAAATCTTGCCGTCGGGTGCCAGCGCTACGTAGGGAAAAACAGCCACATCTGCGATCGTGGGATGCCCCAACTCCAGCCATTCCCGCTCTGCCAGATGAGCGTTGAGTTGAGTCAGAATGAACTCTGCTTTTTGGCCTACCCTTTCCAGGTTAATGCTGGTTGCTTTAAACAGATGGTACAGACGGGCGGATTCTGGCCCTTGACGAATTTCTCCGGCAGTAGTCGAGAGCCACCGGACAACCAGGCTCAACGGTTCTGCCTCTAGTGGTAGCCACGACTCATCCCCATAGCGACGAGCCAGTTGACATCTCCACCGATTAAAATGCGGTGGATTCTGAGCTGATGTTACGCGCTGGCTTGAAAGCGCAGCGCTCCACATTTCTCACGATAAGATCGAGTCAGGTTAGTGAACAGATCATATCGTTTCGGCAGTGCCAATCTGCCTCTACCCACCTTGGCTAGGTCAACTCCTAGCTGTGTGGCTACTTTTCTGATGATGTTTGCAGCGCCGTTGCAATCTGCATTAATCAATTGCCCGTTAGAAGCTTGATATAAGCCGCGTTTTACTCTCTTGCCCGATGGAGTCCACCCTTTGGGTTTTTCACCATGCTTCGGTAATGAATCGCCATCCAAGAATGACGCTTTGCTTGTGTATGCTTCCTCGGTCACTGTGAGGACTATTCCGTACTCAGGGCACAGTTGTTTAAGCCGCTCAATCAACCTACCCGTTGGGATGGGCATGAAGTTCTGATTTCCACGCTTACCCATCTGGGAGCCGCTTTTTTGCCCCTGATTCCAGCCAATAACCAGATTGCCTATACTATCAGCCAAGCAGCGGTTAACGATGAACCGAGCGGCTTTATTGATGGCGTCCCGCATCTGATTGTTGCGCTTACGCTGCACCCGGTCTAGGTTTGAGTCCCAGTAGAAATCAGACTTGCTTTGCTTGTATTTAGCGACCAATCTGCAATAGCCCTGATTCATCGCTTTGAGTTGGCGACCGTCAATGATTAGGCTTTTCCCCTGAGTTGATACTCCAGTTAGCCAGTTAGTCCCACCATGATCGAAGCCCCAAGCTTGCGTATAATCCAGATTGGGGTTGTGTGATACGGGTTGTTTGCCGTCATCAATGACCCAATCAATCCAGAATTCACCTAAACAGGGACGAATCGTGACTTCCTTGACCCAATCGGAATCAAGGAATTCAGGAACAGCAAGCGCAATATGGGTTATTAGTTCGGGCTTAGTTTCCTTGGCTATTGAGGGGTAAAAACAACCTTCTCTATAGGTCAGCGCTTGACGGGGGAAAGTTACAGCGGCAAGCCCTCCTTTCTTTCTGTACTTGGGCAGGGATGGACGGTCAACTTCACCCTTGTAGTAAAGACCAACCAAACCGTTGTAACTAGTGATTGATTCACCAACGGACTTAAGTGTTTGTTGTGCGGACTGAGCGGCTAACGCTCTGTAGTGGGGATTGTTCTTGATCTCCTTGTCAAGTTCTGGGTAGGTCGTGCTACTACGGTAGAGCTTCCAGCCGCAGCGCAACTCATCACCACGCCAGTAAGTCGTAAAAGCGTCTTCTTGCTGTTCTAACCAATCGCGATGTTTCTGTTTCGTGTAGTAGACCGCACAATTAATCAGACTGTTGGAATGTTTGCATTGGTCAACCCAGTAGCCTTCTTCTTCAAGAGTGAATTTAGCCCGGATTGGAATAGTTCGGTACAATTTGCATCACCTCTTTCTGTTGTCTATCATCGTAGCTACTGCGCTCCTTAACAACAGAATACATTGAGAGTCAGCGTGGAAAATGAAACGCATGGTTAAAACCATGTCACCGCTTTCATCCCCTGGCTAAAGCACAGGGGTTCTCAGCTTAGTTTTGATAGACTAGAATTGCCTGAGCATCGGCAAGGACGGTACTCCCATCCACCAGCACCGGGACTTGTCCAAAAGGATTCAAAGATAAGAACTCTGGTGACTTGTGCGCTCCAGCCAACAAATCGACTTTGAGCCACTCGTAATCCAATCCCAACAGGGACAACATGAGTTTGGCTTTGTAACTGTTGCCAGAGAGTTCGTGACCGTAAAGTTGAATCATGGATTAATCTTCCAGGTC
>JBFLZA010000720.1:0-4442 GCA_040756535.1 Cyanobacteriota bacterium | reverse complement strand
AACCTAGCTTAGTTCTATTAGTTACTCTGGCTAGTACAGTATGCAAGACCCAGACAATGTCAAATTAGTCTCTTCTACAATTTGTTAGGATTGCGAATTATTGAATGCAAGGAGTAAAGCACATGATATTTCTCAAATCAGGCTTGATTGTTCTAGGAAGTGTGGGGCTGCTTTTTTTGGGAGCTTGTGGGAACAGCAACCAAGCCGCCAATTCAGATGCCAGTTCTACTGGTGCCAAACCCGCTGAGTCCGCATCGTCCGATGGAGCAGCCAAAAAAGAGCCATCTGGTCATGCCGAAGCATCTCACAAAGGCGCTCAAGTTGTCGAGTCAGCTCCCTATCACTTAGAGTTTGTCTCTGAGAAAGAAGATAACGGAACCCGTTTAGATTTCCATCTTCTAAAAGAGGACAATCATGAAGAAATTTCTAATGCCAAAGTAACAGTTCAAGTCCAGCTACCTGATGGAACTCAAAAGACACTTCCGATGACCTATGAAGCTCAAGAAAAACACTACACGGTTTTGCTTCCGGAAAAGGCAACGGGTCAGCATCAGGTGAAAATTACTTCGGATATTGACGGGAAAAAAGTAGACGGTCGCTTTAGTTTTAATCAGTAATTTCTCCTAGTTTGGGAGGGCAAGCGAGGCAACTTCAAGGGTAGTAATCATGTCTCATAATCACAGTCACGGAGGACACGGACACGACCACGGAGGTGGTAATTACAACCGTGCCTTTGTCGTCAGCGTCGCGCTTAACACAGGGTTTGTCATCATTGAGGCAGTTTATGGCATTCTTGCTAACTCCCTTGCTCTACTTGCCGATGCAGGTCACAATTTGAGTGATGTTTTAGGTCTGCTACTGGCTTGGGGAGCCACCGTTCTTGCCCGTCGCCGACCGACAGTACGCCGCACCTATGGGCTGCGTCGCTCCTCTATTTTGGCGGCTCTGTTGAATGCTATTCTCCTGCTGGTAGCTTCAGGTGCGATCGCATGGGAAGCGATTCAGCGCTTTTCAGAACCCAGCTCAGTATCAGGCGGTACAATTATTGGCGTTGCAGCCGTAGGCATCGTTATCAATACGGCAAGTGCCTTGATGTTTATGGCTGGTCGTCACAATGACTTGAACATCAGAGGCGCATTCCTCCACCTGATTGCTGATGCAGCAGTATCTTTAGGTGCGGTGCTGGCTGGCATCGCTATTGTGGCAACTGGCTGGCTTTGGTTTGACCCTGTTGTGAGCTTGATTATTGTTGTTGTTATTGTTGTAGGGACTTGGCAATTGTTCCAAGAATCTCTCAATTTAGTAACAGATGCCGTACCCGCAAACATTGAACCCCTTGCAGTCCGCACTTACCTTGCTGAACTCCCTGGTGTAGCTGGTGTTCACGACCTTCATATTTGGGCAATGAGTACAACTGAAACAGCCCTCACAGCTCACTTGGTGATGCCTACACCTTATCCTGGCGATGCTTTTTTAGTGCAGGTAAATCGAGAGCTGCACGACCATTTTGGGATTGAACACACCACACTCCAAGTAGAAACTGGCGATCCGAGTTATCCTTGTCCTCTTGCTCAAGAGAATGTTGTGTTGTGAGTATAAAAAATATCTTTATATACACTGCTGCATCCGCTTTAGCTACCGCAGCTTCAGTTTTCGTCGGCTATGCAACTGCCACCACAGATAATAGTAAAGAATCCAACCTTGATAATAGTTTGGAATCTCCTTCTAGCCGTTGGCGTGTTGTTAAACATATTTTTCGATTACAAATTCCCCAGACTAACAACCCTGTAGTTCAGCTAATTATTGATACTCCTTCTACAGTAGCTGTAAGTAACGATATTGATGTAAGGGATGAGAATGGTCAGAAAATCAATATTAGTCTTTCTACAAATGGTAGAAAAATTATTATAACTTTTCCTGATAAAACTCCGGTTAATACTAGGCTCTTTATTGAACTCAACAAAGTAAGACAACCAATTCAGGGGTCTGATTCTATCTATAAATTTTCTGTTAAAGTTGTTGGTATTGACCCAGAAGTCTACATAGGTGAAGCTAAATTTATCACATTTTAGTTTAGGCTTCCCCAAACCCTTTTTTTCGTACTTGATACTTGTGCTAGCAGTGATTCATTTTTCCAGAGCCTTCCTAAAGTTATTAGGATAGAAAAATTGATTACCTCTTATTTTTAGAAAAATATCCTGTGATAAACATAAATTTCACGCTGATTTCATCTCACTATGTCAATCTAGATAATATATAGAGTCATTTACTAAAGATGAGTGTGAGGCTTAGTTAACACCATCCGTTTCTTACAGGAGTGACATCGTGAGAACCTTAATTTATTCATCTGCTGTTGCTGTAGCTTTGGCTTTCGCAGTTCCGATTTCTGCTGACTATGCCAGTGCCCATACAGGATTTAGTCCTCATATTGATGGAGCTGTACAATTTCCTCCAACACGGTGGCGGATTGTTCGACATACAATTAGATTGCACCTTCCTCAAGGCAGTAGTCCTCTTTCCCAGCTAATTATTGATGTCCCAGAGGGGTTAACAGTCAGTAACAATATCACCATTAACGACAATTTAGGACGTAAAGTCATTGCTAACTTCTCTGTCACTGACAACAAAATAATCGTAAATTTTTCTCAACCAATTGCTTCTGAATCGGAATTAAAACTTAACCTGAATAATGTAAAAAGAAGAGGGATTTCTAACGCTTGGATATACCAGTTTTCTGCTAAATTTGTCGGTGTTAATGTAGCTATCCCCATTGGTACAGCTCGGATTCGCGTCTATTGATGTAAGAATTTTGTTGCAGACATACTATTACGCTGCCCTTGATTATGAAAGTTCTGCTAGTTGAAGATGAGCTAGTTTTGGGTGGAGCGATTAAGCGAACCTTGAACCAGGAAAAATATATTGTTGATTGGGTTTTAGATGGCACTCAAGCTTGGAATTGTTTAGAAAACCCAAAAATACCATATACGCTGGCAATCTTCGACTGGTTACTACCTGGAATATCGGGTTTAGAACTGCTGCGTAAATTGCGGACTCGCAATAATAATTTGCCCGTGTTGATGCTGACGGCAAAAGACCGCCTGGAAGATAAAGTGGCTGGACTGGATGCTGGGGCTGATGATTATTTGGTCAAGCCGTTTGGTATGGAAGAATTATTAGCGCGACTGCGGGCATTGCAGAGGCGCTCGCCTCAGTTCCAATCCCAGCAACTTCAAGTCGGTTGCTTCATTTTAGACTACGGCACCTGTACGGTTTGTCTTCAGCACGCCAATGGGGACAAACAAGTAATTCCTCTGACTAGAAAAGAATTTCAAGTAATGGAATACTTCTTGAAACACCCTAATCAATATATTACCCGCACCCAGCTTTTAGACTATCTTTACGAACTGAATGCAGAACGCATTAGTAATGTAGTAGCAGCTCAAATCCGATTGGTGCGGCGCAAACTGTCAGAACTTGGCTGTGATGGTTTAATCGAAACTGTTCCGGGCATGGGCTATCGGTTCAACCTAAATGATGCAAACTAAACCATTTCGTCAAACTCGCTGGCGTCTGGCTTTCTGGTATGCAGTTGTCATGGGTTTCATTCTCAGCCTATGCGGTTTTGGGGTCTATCAAGTGATGATCTATGCTCATTTGGTTGCAATTGACCAAGAACTAAAGTCTGTAACAACAACACTGCATAACAGTATTGAACCAAATTTGAAACAGGCAGGTCGTCTAGAGCCAATTTTACAACAGCTTTTACCCGACATTTGTTCAGCCCAGACCAGATGTCGTACCCAAACAATCTATAAGCAGGAGTACCACACCTCTACTGAACGCGACATTTTTAATGCCCTTTACCAAGGTAACTACTATTACATTAGATTTGTAAGTAGTTCTGGGCAGTTGATTGCTCTGGCAGGTCTTCAACCTGAAGGGTTGCCATTGATTGTAGGCAAAGAAGTTTGGCAAACGCTCAAAGACCAGCAAGGCGATCGCTACCATCAAATGTCTTTGCCGCTGCATACTCAAGACAATCAGCTTTGGGGATATATGCAGGTCGGGCGAAGTCTCAAAGACCTTGATAGTCGTCTCTCCTCCCTGAAATTTGTGATAGGGCTGGGATTGCCAATTACGGTACTTCTGGTTGGTGGTTCCAGTTGGTGGCTAGCGGGGTTGGCGATGCGACCGATTGACCAATCCTATCAACAAATGAAAGAATTCACATCTGACGCCGCCCACGAATTGCGTACTCCTGTAACAGCAATTAGAGCAGCGGTCGAATCTGTACTCAGGATGCCTCATCTATCTGAACTAGAGGCGCGAGATACCCTGAACAATGTTGCCAGTCAGAATCATCGACTTGCTGAAATGATAGAGGATTTATTGCTCCTCTCTCAATTGGAGCAGCCGAAAATATTAACACAGCAAATACCTTG
>JBFLZA010000719.1:0-4445 GCA_040756535.1 Cyanobacteriota bacterium | reverse complement strand
AGCTTATGTTTAAAGTCATCACCCGTGAATTTTCCCAAGAATTTGAAAGATGGACGGACGCATTAAATACAGCTAAGTCCCTGCAACCAAAATGCAAAGGTCTGTTTCAAGATATCCGCATTTTTGACGGAAAAGAACTGGTATGGGTGTACAGCCGTTCTCACACTTATCCTCAATTTGTTGGCCCTGGCACCTATAACAGATTGGCACGCTTATTTCTTCAGGAAGCTACAGAAGACAACGAAGAAGTTGAGGGAGAAGACACCGATTCATAAAATAGCGGATTGTCAGTGGTTATTCATTTAATAAAAATCGAGGAAAATTCCCCTTGAGGAAGCTACTAACCGTCCTACTTCTAACATTCAGTGTGCTAATTGCCTTTCGCATTCCAGCTTTAGCCGCAGATACTGCTAACGGTGCCAAAATCTTTAGCGTCCAATGTGCTGGATGTCATCTCAACGGCGGCAATATTATCAGACGCGGGAAGAATCTGAAACTCAAGGCATTAAAACGAAATGACATGGATAATGTGGATGCGATCGCATCCATCGTCGCTAACGGCAAAAACAATATGTCGGCATACAAAGACCGCTTAACCGAACAAGAAATCCAAGCTGTTTCGGCTTACGTGTTAGAACAAGCTGAAAAAGACTGGCGCTCTTAACAAATTGCTGGTTACTGACACCTAACTAAGAAACACAAATTTCAGTCGAGAGGTGATAAATGTCTGAACCACAGCAACAACAAAGCCCAATTTTTAACAGCTTTGCTGACTGGTGTTTGCACAAAGATAGCCTCTCAGACGCAGCAAGACACACAGTTGAGATGCTGTTAGAGGAAGCTGACACTTGGGACTGCTATGAAGCGGATCTGATACTTTCATACTGCACTGAGCTGGATCTCAGGAGTAATGAAATTACCGACTTGAATCCGCTTTCTGGGTTAACCAACCTCACCCAACTGAATCTCCATAACAATCAAATTACCGATTTGAGTCCGCTTTCTGGGTTAACCAACCTTACCCAACTGGAGCTACCTTACAATAAAATTATCGATTTGAGTCCACTTTCTGGGTTAACCAACCTCACTCAACTGAATCTTTACTACAATAAAATCACCGATTTGAGTCCACTTTCTGGGTTAACCAACCTCACCCAACTGGATCTCGGTAGTAATCAAATTAACGACTTGAGTCCACTTTCTGGGTTAACCAACCTCACCCAACTGGATCTACATAACAATTCGATTACCGACTTGAGTCCGCTTACTGGGTTAACCAACCTCACCCAACTGAATCTCTATTACAATAAAATTACCGATTTGAGTCCACTTTCTGGGTTGACCAACCTCACCCAACTGGATCTCGGTAGTAATCAAATTACCGATTTGAGTCCACTTTCTGGGTTAACCAACCTCACCCAATTGGATCTAAATAGCAATCAAATTACCGATTTGAGTCCCCTTTCTGGGTTAATAAACCTCACCCAACTGCATCTAAATAGCAATCAAATTACCGATTTGAGTCCCCTTTCTGGGTTAATAAACCTCACCCAACTGCATCTCTACAACAATCAAATTACCGAATTGAGTCCCCTTTCTGGGTTAACCAACCTCACCCATCTGAAACTCGGTGGTAATCAAATTACCAAATTGAGTCCGCTTTCTAGGTTAACCAACCTCACCCACCTGAGTCTCAGTAGTAATCAAATTAGCGACTTGAGTGGGCTTTCTGAGTTAACCAACCTTACCAAACTGAATCTCCGAGTTAATCCAATCCTTAATCTAACTTTGTTGCGATCGCTTCAACAGAAATGGCGCACTCTCTCAACGAAGCCGATCGATGTTCAAAAAGCCAAAAAAGCTATCAAATCTGCCTATGCAAGGATTGGCAAAGAAGAACCAGAAGTTCTTTTTTACCGTAGTCCACAGGCAGGGTGTACTCAACTATTCAACTTGCTCAAACTAGACAATACACCAGAAGAACAAAGATTTGGGAAGCTGAAATCCCTGCTCGTGTGGGGAGAGTCACTATCAAAGCAGCTCCAATGGTTTTTGGAAGGACTTCCGTGTCAAGCGTTGTGGAATCATATCCGGAATGAAATAGCGCCAGAGCAGATAGAACTAGAGCTGACAGCAGGAGACGAAGAAGGATGGTGGGAGCTGGATGAATTAATTAATCATTCTCTAGAACTCATCGGAGCTGATTCCAGCTCTTTTGATGCAGATGATTTTTATCCAGTAACTCCTACAGACCTTTTTAAACAAATCTACGCAACTGAATTTTATGTTTCTTCGTTAGATGTCACTCTCGACCAAAAGACACGGGAAGCATTTGATTGTCTGAACCAGCTTTTCGAGCATTGTGGTTTGATTTTCCCGTTTGAGAAGGTTTGTGTAGTATGCGATCGCCCAACTAAGCTTTCTCTTGATAGCCAAGATCGCCTCCACGCCGAAGGCGAACCCGCGATTCAGTTTGCCGATGGATGGCATACGGGATATTATTATCACGGTGTAAAGTTGCCTGAAAAATATGGCAAATTGCATCCCCATCAATGGCAGGCGCAATGGCTTTTAGAAGAAGACAACGCTGAGCTGAGGCGAGTGCTAATTCAGGGGATTGGCTATGCACGAATTTGTCAAGAATTACAAGCAACTGAATTAGATTCCTGGCAAGAATACACTTTGCTAAAACTTGATGCTGATATTGATGGTTTCGAGCCTGATGATTTTGATGATGATGCTCCTCAAAAAGAGCCAATTCATTTGCTGAAAATAACCTGTCCTAGCACAAGTTTTATTCATGCTATGCGAGTTCCACCGGATATTACATCGGCTCGTGCAGCGATTCGCTGGATCAATTGGGACATCGATCCAGAAGAATTTTCCGTGCAAACCTGAACGGCAAAAATAATATGTCGGCATACAAAGACCGCTTAACCGAACAAGAAATCCAAGCTGTTTCCGCTTACGTGCTAGAACAAGCTGAAAAAAACTGGCGCTCTTAACAAGTTGCTAGTTAATGACACATAACTAAGAACCACAAATCTCAGTTAAGAGGTGATAAATGTCTGAACCACAGCAAATAAAACCCACAACTTTTAACAGCTTTGCTGACTGGTGTTTGCACAAAAATAGCCTCTCAGAAGCAGCAAGACACACAGTTGAGGTGCTGTTAGAGGAAGCTGGCACTTCTGACTGCAATAAAGCTGAGTGGATACTTTTAAACTGCACTATGCTGAATCTCAGCGATAATGAAATTACCGATTTGAGTCCGCTTTCTGGGTTAACCAACCTTACCCAATTGTATCTCACTGGCAATGAAATTACCGATTTGAGTCCGCTTTCTGGGTTAACCAACCTTACCCAACTGTATCTAAATTACAATCAAATTAACGACTTAAGTCCACTTTCTGGGTTAACCAACCTCACCCAGATGTATCTAGATAACAATCAAATTACCGACTTGAGTCCATTTTCTAGGTTAACCAACCTCACTCAGATGGATCTAGATAACAATCAAATTACCGACTTGAGTCCGCTTTCTAGGTTAACCAACCTCACCCAACTGGATCTAAATTCCAATCAAATTACTGACTTGAGTCCCCTTTCTGGGTTAATCAATCTCACTCAACTAACCCTTTATAACAATCAAATTACTGACTTGAGTCCGCTTTCTGGGTTAACCAACCTCATCGAACTGACGCTCTCTAACAATCAAATTACTGACTTGAGTCCGCTTTCTGGGTTAACCAAGCTCACCGAACTGAAGTTAACTCACCTCACCCAATTTCGTCTCGAAAACAATCCATTTTATAATCTAACTTTGGTGCCATCGCTTCTACAGAAACAGCGCTCTCTCTTAACGAAGCGTAGCGATTTTCAAAAAGCCAAAAAAGCTATCAAGTCTGCCTATGCAACGATTGGTAAAGAAGAGCCAGAAGTTCTTTTTTTCCGGAGTCCACACGCGGGGTGTACTCAACTATTCAACTTGCTCAAACTAGACAATACACCAGAAGAACAAACATTTGGGCAGATGAAATCCCTTATCGTGTGGGGAGAGTCACTATCAAAGCAACTCCAAGGGATTTTGAAAGGACTTTCGTGTCAAGGGCTGTGGAAGTATATCTGGTTTGAGATAGCGTCACAGCATATACCAGAACAGGAAGCAGGAGACGAAGAAGCATGGTGGGAGTTGTATAAATTAATTAATTACTCTCCAGAACTCATCGGAGCTGATTCCAGCTCTTTTGATGCAGATGATTTTTATCCAGTAACCCCCACAGAGATTTTTAAGCAAATCTACGCAACTGAATTTTATGTTTCTTCGTTAGGTGTCACTCTCGACCAAAAGACACGGGAAGCATTTGACTGTCTAAACCAGCTTTTCGAGCATTGTGGTTTGATTTTCCCGTTTGAGAAGGTTTGTGTAGTATGCGATCGCCCTA